>CAZWDF010000006.1:8032-22181 GCA_964632335.1 uncultured Candidatus Saccharibacteria bacterium
CAGGAGAGGCTACTTGCACTGATTGTTGTCAGATAAACCATTGTATTACTGCTCCTAATACTTGTGTAGATACAGGAGAACAGTGCTGTGACCTTAAGGAGCCGAAAGGTTCATATCGTTGCGAGACAGGATATGAGATTTCAGGAGAGGCTACTTGCACTGATTGTTGTCAGATAAACCATTGTATTACTGCTCCAGGCCCTACTCCCGGTGGTCGCGGGTATGGAGCTAATTTAAGCGGTAGAGTTTCCTCAATCACTGTTTATTTAAAACCAATAATAAAAGACGGCCAGCCACAAATTGTTGGCCAGGGAGCAAGGTTTTGTGAAGATAAAAATTGTCCAGATGATGGTTGCTTCTTACCAGAAACAGGTTCCCCCCCCTACCCGGCTGATACAATAGTAGTGGATCTCGAAACTTCTCAGTATGAAAAATGTGGTTATGATACAGATGAGAAGATATGCAACAAAGATAAAAGTTGCGATAATAGAATCTCCGCAATGGAAATGGATGGAAATTATATAGCCCTTCTTTGTAGAAACCCTGATCTTAGTGGTGATTGCGAGGTGTTTACTAGCAGCTGCGCTGATTTTAGAAACCATCGCATTGGCCAATGCGGCCCTTGGGGAAGGAGCGACTGCCTGAGTTCTTTTATCATCAAAGCCAGAAAATAGCTAAGGGCATGGCTTAATGACCACTCTTCTTTCAGGCTCTTGGCCAATGCTCTCAGTAGTAACATCCTGGCGACCAGCTAATTCTAAATGAATAATTCTCCTGGCATAAGCTGGAGAAGGGGGTAGCTGTTTTTCTTTTTTTGTTAGGGCTACCTCATCAGCCATAGACCTGGCTAACTCTTTTAGATATTCGATTTTTTTCTTCTTGTAACCTACGATATCAAGGTCAATAAAAAAGGGTTCTGAAATTTTTCTTTTTAAAATTACCTTCAAAAGATGTTGGATTTCAACCAGGGTTTGTCCTCCTTCTCCAATTAAAATTTGAGGGTCGTCAGTTTTTAGATTGATAGGAAGGGTCTCGTCTTTTTGAGGTAAAAATTCAATCTCAACTTCAAAAGTTGTTTTTTTAAAAAACTCCTTAGTGGTTTTTTTAATTGTTTCTAAATTTTCTTGAGAAATCATGCCTTAGAGGGTTTACCCCGTAGTAGAAATTTGACAGTGTTTTGCCGCGGCAAAACACTATTTGCCGGAGGCAGTCAAATTTTCACTACGGGGTTTAAAGACGAGGTACTGTTGAAAGATAGAAAATAGGGCAGTAACGACCCAATAAAGAGCGATAGCGGCTGGCAGTTTCCAAAGAATAAATACAGTGAAAATTGGGAAAAAATAAAGCATCTGTTTTTGCATCATCCCGGAAACCTGAGCCATTTGTCCCCCTTCTTTCTCAACTTTTTTGGTTTTAGGGGTAACCATCTTCGTCTGAAGAAATTGAGTTACTCCAGCAAGAAGCACTAAAAGTATATTTGACCAAAGTAATTGCTGAACGTCATTTACTTTGATTGTACACGATTGAGCAAGGTCTATTATTCCTAAAAAAGTAGGGGTAATTATGCCAGGATTGGAAACAAAACTATAGAGGTGGGCCATCGCCCCCGGCTGAAGCCCTTTCCAGAAGACCTGATAAAGAGCGATTAAAATTGGCAACTGAATCAAAAGAGGCAAACACCCTCCAAAAGGATTTATTTTTTCTTTTTGGTATAACCCCATCGTCTCGCGGGCCTGTTTTTCTTTATCGCCTTTATATTTTTGTTGAATTTCTTGAATTTTTGGTTGAAGTTCACTTAGAACTTTCTGTGATTTGATTGACTGGACCATCAAAGGATAGAAAATTAATCTAATAAGAATTGTCAAAACAATTACCGCTATCCCAAAATCGTGACCCGGCAAGTGTTCGTATAATAAAACCAGGGCATTAAAAAGGGGCTGATACAAAACTATGTTAAAAGTATTAATAAGTATTCCCATGTATTAGAAATTAGAAATTTTACGGCAGGTCTATTCCTCCCGGGTGCCAGGGGTAACATTTCAATATTCTTTTAATTCCTTTCCAGAAACCTGCCAAGATGCCGTATTTTTTAATCGCCTGCTCGGTGTATTCTGAACAACTGGGATAAAATCGGCAGTTCATTCCTAAGCTTGGGGAGATAAAATCTTGGTAAACCTCTATAAGTTTAAGCAATAAATATTTTAACATTTTATTTTTGGATTTTGCCTGCCTGCCGGTCAGGCAGGGATTTTGAAATTTGTTTGGAATTTGCCTGCCTGCCGGTCAGGCAGGGCTTTTGGATTTTGGATTTTTAAAATGTTTGCCTTGGCAAAAATTTTATTTATAACCTCGTCCATCCCCCAAAAATCTTTTATTGCAAAACCCGGGCGAGCAATAACCAAAGCGTCTATCCCTTTTTTTAGCTTTTTTAATCTCGTTCCAACCGCCTCGCTTAATTTCCTTCTAATTCTATTACGAATGACAGCCTTTTGGGAAACCTTCTTGGAAATTATGAAAGCAAAGCGGGTTTGAGACGATCTGTTTTTGGCTATTTTTAAAAACAAAAGGTCTTCTTTGAATCCTTCCCCCTCTTTAAAAACCCGTTCAATATCTTGCTTTTTTTTAAGCCGATTGCCTTTCGGTAACATAAGCGCTTCGCTAAGTTAAAAGTCCGAAGTCAAAAATTAAAAGTTACAGTATCAAGTCCAAAATATTATTTACTTTTAACTAAACCGTGAGCTTCCGTCTCCCCTTTTTTCTTCTCCTCTTCAAAGTAAGCCTCCCTCCTTTAGTTTTACTCCTTTTTCTGAAACCGTGGGTGCGTTTTCTCTTTTTTCTTTTAGGTTGATAAGTAATAGACATATTCTTATCTTAAAAAATTTTAAGGACTAAGTCAATTAACAAGCTTCTATAATTATAGAAGCGCAGTTGGAAAAGAAGATTTATCTTCTTTGATTCCACAGCTTTTCCCCAGGTTATTAACAGAAATTTGTTTTCTATCTCAGTTTTAGATTTGCTTGACACGTGGTATAATAAACAAAGTCGATTGCAACCGTATAAACACAATAAGAAATTAAAAAATCGTGACTAAAGAGGAACTCTGGCAAGCGGTCTTAGCCCAAATTCAATTAAGCATTTCCCAGGCTAATTTTGCTACCTGGTTTAAAAATACCGGGATTGTTTCACAGGAAGAAAACCAAATAGTTGTTTTTGTCCCCAATTCTTTTACCAAAGAGTGGCTTGAAAATAAATACGGTAAAACTATTTTTAAAATCTTGCACAGCTTAGATGAAGAAGTCAAGGGAGTTAAATACACAGTTGGAAAAACGGAGCTAAAATTTCTTAAAAAGGTACCCATGAGTTCTCTTCCTGAAATCGGCCAACTCGAATTCCAGGAGTTTAAAATCGACAAAGAAACAAATCTTAATCCAAGATATACTTTCGAAAATTTTATAGTTGGCCCGTTTAATGAGCTACCTCAGGCTGCTGGTTGGGCGGTTTCAAAAAATCCTGGCTTAGTTTATAACCCCCTTTTTATTTACGGAGGAGTAGGTCTAGGAAAGACTCATCTCCTCCAGGCAATTGGGAACGAAGTAACTAAGAACTCCTCTCAAAAGAAAATAAAATATCTTCCTTCAGAGAAATTTACGGCTGGGGTTGTCTCCTCAATTAAGAATCACGAGATGGAAGACTTTAAGGCAAAGTACCGGACTATTGACGTTCTAATTTTAGATGATGTTCAGTTTTTAGCTGGGAAGGAAAAAACCCAAGAAGAGTTTTTCCATACCTTTAATTATCTCTATGAAAAAAATAAACAAATAGTTCTCTCTTCCGACCGACCCCCGAAGGCAATTCCAGCCCTGGCCGAAAGATTGAGGTCTCGCTTTGAAGGGGGGATGATCGCCGACATCGGCTATCCAGATTATGAAACGAGAATGGCGCTTTTAAAGGCTAAATCTCAAGAGAGAAAGATTGATTTTCCAGAGGAAGTTTTGAATTATATAGCTGTTAATATCCAGAGAAATATCCGAGAATTAGAAGGAGCTCTCAATCGTCTTTCAGCTTATCAAAAATTAAATAACCAGACGCCGGACATTGAAGCAGCTAAGTCTTTGTTAAAAAACCTAATTTTTTCCCCGGCTAAAGCGGCTACACCTAAAAAAATTATCCGAGCAGTAGCTGATTTTTACGACTTGAAAGAAAGGGATTTGTTGTCGTCTTCGAGAAAAAAAGAGATTGTCAGGCCACGACAAATAGCTATGTATTTACTCAGAGAGGATTTGAAAAGCTCTTATCCTTTTATCGGAAGAAAATTAGGAGGAAAAGACCACACCACTGCTATCCATTCTTATGAAAAAGTTTCTAAAGAGTTAGAGATAAGTGAGGTTTTAGGTGACGAAATTAGTTTAATCAGACAGCGGATTGTCAGTTCTTAAAGTAGGGAAAACCTTTGGGAAAACAGTTGAGAATTTAACATAAAACAAAAAAAGAAAAGAAATCACCTTCTTTTCCCCAGTTTTCCCTCAAATTTTCCCCATTTCATTTTCGTTTATTTTTTTAAAAATCCACTTGATTAATAACAATAATAGAATTAATTAAATAAATATAAGGCGAAGATTTTTTTTAAAAAATCTTTTTCACCTCCGCTTCCATAAATGGAAGCGCGGTCAAAAATGAAACTAATAATATTACAAGAAAAACTTAAAGAAGGTATTGGGATTGTTGAAAGAGTATCAATTAAATCTATTACTCTTTCTATTTTGAATAATGTCTTACTAAAAGCAGAAAAGAATTTTTTAAACCTAATCACTACTGATTTGGAAATTGGAATAAAATGGTGGTCTTTAGCTAAAGTAGAAAAAGAAGGAGCCCTCACTGTTCCTACTAAGGTTATTTCTAATTTTATTAATTTTCTTCCCAATAAGCAAATTTTTTTAGAATTAAAAGACTTAGTTTTAAATATTGACTGCGAAAACTACCAGACAAAAATAAAAGGGCAAAGCGCCGATGATTTTCCAATTATCCCTCAAATTACAGAGGGGGAGTCTATCTCTATTAATAGTCAATCTTTTTGCCAAAGTTTGAACACGATTGTCGATATCCCAATCCCTTCCACAACTAAACCAGAAATTTCCGGCATTTATTTTGTCTTCCAAAAGGATTCTATTAAAATGGCGGCCACCGACAGTTTTCGCTTAGGGGAGAAAACTTTTTTCCTCGGGGGTCAAGCTTTTTCCTCTCTATCTAAAGAATACACTTTCATTCTCCCTCAAAAAGCAGCCAGAGAAATTGTTAATATTTTTGGAGGGAAAGAAGGGGAACTCCGTATTTATTTTTCACCGAACCAGGTTTTATTCGAACTTCCGATGGCTGAAACCCCCCACCCTCAAATCCAGCTTATCTCCCGTCTAATCGAAGGAGAATACCCAAACTATGAAGCTATCATCCCTAAAAAATCTGAGACCCAGGTCTCTTTCCAAAGAAACGAATTTCTTAACCAAATTAAATCAGCCTCTCTTTTCAGTGGGAAAATTAACGAGGTAAAACTAAAAATAGACCCGAAAAAAGAAAGAGTAGAACTTTTTAGCCAAAACCCGGACTTAGGGGAATATCATAGCTGTCTACCCGGCAGGATAAAAGGTAAAGAATTGGAAATCTCTTTTAATCATCGCTTTTTGGCCGATGGACTTCTGAATATAAAAAGCCCGGAAGTAGTTTTTGAATTAACCGGGTCTGAAGGTCCGGCAGTTTTGAAACCAGCCGGAGATCAGACTTACCTTTATGTGGTCATGCCGATAAAAGCCAGCTAAACCGAAGCGCATAATACTTTATGTGCTCGGTAAAATTATAATCCAGGTTTCAGGAAATTTTCCTTAGGAAATTTTATTAAAACCTTTTCTAAAAATTCGTGAAAAATCGGGCCAGCGACGGTTGCTGCCGGTTGTTTTTTTATCATCGGGGCGTTATTGTTATTGCCGACCCAAACCCCGACCGCAATCTGGGGAGTATAACCTACTGCCCAGCAATCTCTGAAGTTGTCGGTCGTCCCGGTTTTGGCAGCCACCTGATAATTCTCAAAATATAGATGGGATTTCGCACCAAACATCGGAGCTCGGGCATCGTTATCTGATAAAATATCATTAATTAATCTAGCGACATTTGTTTCTAAAATCCTTTTTTGGGTTGTCTTGTTCTCATAAATAACATTCCCCTGAGAATCTTCAATTTTTAAAATAGCTACTGGCGGAATTCTTAGGCCGTCGTTAGCAAAAACTCCATAAGCTGAGGTCATCTCCAGCAAATTTACTTCCCCTCCCCCCAAGACAATCGCCGGTCCATAAAAAGACAAGGGTTTCTTCAAGGTAGTTATCCCCAGATCTTGGGCTGTCTTGATACTTTCTTTCAGACCTTCGAGGAGAACAGATTCTTGGCCTGAAAAATTGTTAATTCCCAGACTCTCGAGTTTTGTTTCTGAACCTGCCAAGTAAAGAACTTTTATTGATGGGACATTTAAAGATTGGGCTAATCCTTGTCGTAAAGGGACCCAGCCGCGGAAAAGGCCGTCATAATTTTGGGGGATATATTCTTTGCCGCCCCAGGCTCCGAAATTAGTAGATTCATCAAGCACCTGAGTTTTATCGTCGTAGCCCGCTTTGAAGGCGGTGGCATAAATGAAGGGCTTGAAGGCAGAGCCAGGCTGTCTGCCGGGACTTTCTTTTGTTCCAGTAACGACATTAAATTGAGGATCAAAGAAACAAGTTTCTCCCGAAGTACATCCCTCAGGAAAAGCCGGGGCATAATAATCTCCGGTTCCAACGGTCATGGCCATAATTTCTCCAGTTTTTGACGAAATGGCTACTAAGCCGGCGTTATAAGCATTATAAATTTTATTTCTCTCAATTCCCTTTTTTACTGCCTCTTCGGCTATTTCCTGCAATTCGTAATCTAAGGAGGTGTAGACTTTCAACCCCTTCTCTCTTAAAAAATCTTCGCCATATTTTTCTTCTAAAATGCTTTTTACCCATAAAGTGAAATAGGGAGCCTTAATCTCTACCCGTTTTTCCGAAAATTTTAATTCTTTTTGCTTCGCCGCCTCGGCCTCCTCTCGGGTTAAATACCCTTCATCTGCCATCCGGTTTAAAACGTAATCCTTCCTGGTAAGAAGTTCTTTCCTCCCCTCTTCTTCATAAGGAGAAAGAAGAGAAGGAGCGCGGATTAGGGCCGCCAAGGTAGCTGCCTCTTCTAAAGATATTTCCGAAATGGGTTTTTTAAAATAAGTTTGGCTCGCTGCCTCCACTCCATAAGCATTTTGGCCGAAGGGAACCTGGTTTAGATACCATTCAAGGATTTGGTCTTTCGGATAACGGCGGTCTAACTCCAGAGCCAAGATAATTTCTCTGGTTTTTCTTTCGGCCGTTTTTTCACTGGATAAAAAAGTGGAACGAATTAATTGTTGGGGGATAGTCGAGCCGCCATAAACAGGTTTACCAATTTTTAAATCGGTTAAAATCGCCCTGGCAATTCCGTTAAAGTCAACTCCCGGGTGGTGATAAAAATTAGCATCTTCGGCAGAAACCACTGCTTCTTTCAAATATTCTGGGATTTCTCCCAAGGGCACCCAGGTTCTTTTTTCTTCGCCATAGACCTCGTATAAAAGAATTTTTCCAGAGCGGTCATAGATTTTAGTAGATTGAACAATTTGCCTCTCGCTAAATATTTCTGGTCGGGGGAGGTCTTTGGCATAAAAAATAAATAGAAACAAAAAACAGAGAACAGAACAGAAAAAACAAAAACCTAAAAATTTTAAAATAAATTTCATTTTTTTCTTCCGAGCTTTTGGTAAATTTTTCGATAGTATTTTCTTTCAGCCACAATTTAACCTTAATAAATTTTAGCTAAATTTACAATTTTTTAAGTTTGTTTTATTATGGAGATATGAGAATAAATACCGATCCTAAAAAAATTGGAGAGGTTTTGACTAGAAGGGTAGAAAAAATCTTGCCCGACAAAGAAAGTCTTAAACGTTTAATGCAGAAACGTAGAATTCGTCTTTATCTGGGAGTTGACCCCACTGGTGCAAAGTTACATCTTGGCCACACTATCGTTCTCAGGAAGCTTCAAGAATTCGCTGATTTGGGCCACGAAGCTGCTTTGGTAATTGGCACAGGAACAGTTTTAGCTGGCGACCCCTCTTTACGAGAAGAAACTAGGTCCCGAATCTCTGAAGAAGAAATAGAAAGAAATATGAAAACTTGGAAGAACCAGGCCAAAAAAATCTTGGATTTTTCAAGGGTAAAAATTAAATACAATGGCGATTGGCTTTTGAAATTGGGATTAAAAGAGATTATTAACATTGCCTCTTACATTTCAGCAGTGAAGCTTTTCCAAAGAGAGATGTTCCAAGAAAGACTAAAAAGAGGAGATACGGTTTGGATGCACGAAACTCTTTATCCTTTACTCCAGGGGTATGATTCGGTAGCGATGGATGTTGATTTAGAGATTGGCGGTAGCGACCAAGTTTTCAATATGCTTATTGGCCGAGAATTGCAAAGAAAAATGAAAAATAAAGACAAATTTGTTTTGACCTGCCCCATGCTTTTAGGCATAGATGGTTCTCCTATGAGCAAAACTTCCGGCAACTGTGTTTGGATTCAAGATTCGGCTGACCAGATGTTCGGGAAAATTATGTCTATTTCTGACAATCTGATTATTTCCTACTTTAAACTTCTCACCGATGTTCCCTTAAAGAAAATCAATCAATATAAAAAAGTGCTTCAATCAAAAAAGATTAATCCAAGAGATTTGAAAGAGGAGTTAGCTTTTGAAATCACAAAAATGTATCATTCCCAAAAAGCGGCTGAGGGAGCCCGAGGAGAATTTTATAAAGTTTTTAAAGAAAAAGAATTACCATCAAAAATCCCAGAGATAACAATAGAAGAAGAAAGTTTAAATATTTTAGAGTTATTAATGAGGTTGAAAATGGTTCCGTCAAAATTGGGAGCCAAGAGGTTAATTTTGCAAAAAGGAGTAAAAATTGAAGGAGAAGTTCAGAATGATTGGAGAAAAATTGTTAAAATAAAAAAAGAGATAGTAATCCAAGTTGGCAAAAGAAAGTTTGTTAAAGTAGTTTAACCCATTAAGCTCCCCTTCTTTTTGGAAGACCAACCATTTCCCTTTTGAATACTTTCTTTTTGCCATTCCAGGCCCAAATTTCAACCGTCATTTCAACCTTGTTCTTTTCAAGGAAGTTTGCTATCTTTTTTCTTTTAACAGAAAGATTTGATAGGGTAGTCAGCTGAATTTTTTTCATCCTTTTTTTCTTGACAGCCATCAAATCAATAATTCCAAAAATATCATTTTGTTTAAATCTCGCCCGAGAAGGATGCCAAGTTATCCAGCCCCCTTTGTTTAGTATTTGAATTGCTTTTTTTCTGATTTCGGCCTCTTTTGGCATGATTAAATCTTCAAATTAGAATAAATTTCTTGGACAGCGTCATTCTCGTCCAAGGCTTCAAATAGTTTTTGGCAAGACTCTTTTGTTTTTGCATTAAGAGAAATTTCTTCTTTTGGTACCCAATCTAAAGAAACAGATTCGGTTTTAATTCCTTTTTCTTCAAGATTTTTCTTAACTTTATCTAACTCTCCAGTGTTCGTATAAACATCTAAAGTTTCATCGTGCCAATAAATATCCGAAGCCCCAGCTTCAATTGCCAACATTTCTAATTTCTCTCTATTTTGTAAATCTCCAATCTGCAATTTGCAATCTACAATTATGCAACCTTTTCTCTCAAACATCCATTTGACTCCGCCCCCGCCAACCAATTTGCCTCCATTTTGGTTTAAAATTTGCTTAACTTCCCCTAAAGCCCGATTTTTATTATCAGTAATTCCTTCAATAATAATAGCGATTCCTCCCGGCCCATAAGCTTCGAAAATCATCTCTTCAAGATTAGTCCCCTCGGCTCCTCCAGTCGCTTGTTTAATGGCCCTCTCAACATTTTCTTTCGGCATGTTATTTTTTTTAGCTTCTTCAACTGCCACCCTCAATTTAGCATTGGTTCCCGGATTTGGTCCCCCTTCTTTTACCGCAACCGAAATCACCCTCGCCATTTTCGAGAACATTTGACCTCTTTTTTGATCGGTAATATTTTTCTGGTGCTTTATCGTTTTCGCGTGGGAATGACCTGACATATATTTTATTCTATTCTAATTTTTTCGATAAATCAAAACTCCTCTGTTTTCTTTTAAGGATTAAAATTGTTATCCCGGAGAAAATAGCGATGGATAACCCAATTGATAAAGGAGAAAAAAATTCTCTTGGAATTTGTTCCCCAATGGTTGCTAATTCTTTTCCGGATAGATTTTCCTTTCCGGGGGTTACTTCCTCTTTGGGCGCCTCAGCTTCTTTTATCTTTAAAGCTGGTCCGGGGGTTACATTCGTCGCCCCAGGAGTTAAGTTTTTACTCCAAATCCATCCCGATTCGGTCCGGTTAAAAGATTCTCCTTGAGGCGCCTTTTGGTAGTTTACCGAGTCAATTATTTTTCCATCAGGCTGAATGAGCTTTAAACCATCGCTATCATTATTTAAAGTAATTTTAGAAGTGGGCCGGGGAAGAATTAAAAAACCTCTGGCTGCTATTTTTGTTTTGACCGGGAAGGTATAGGTCTTAGTTACGCCTCCAGTATCAACTATTTGCCAACCAGACAAATCCATTTCAAAATTACTCCGATTGGCAATCTCAATCCATTCTTCTTTGGCGTCTTCTCCTCCGGGGGAGGGGAGGATTTCATTAATAACCATATCTGAAAGATTCATTGCCAGAATAAAGAAGGGGAGGAAAAGAAGGAAGAGGATGGCTAATGAGCTTGACAAATTTCTCACAGTCTGTTATACTATTAAGTTAAATAGCCCTAGGGCTGGGGGTCTGGAGTTTTTCAAAGATGGGTGGTCTGGCTAATAGCGAGGCCGTCCCTCGGGAAAATTCTAAACTTTATGTTCTAACACTTAAGTTTGACCCCCAGTTCTGGGGCTTATTTTTTAATCGGGCCGGTTATTCTCTCTATCTCTTCAATGGTAGTGATTCCGTCCAAAACTTTTATCAAGCCATCTTGCTGCATTGTAACCATCCCCTTTTTTGTCGCCTCTTTTCTCAGGGCAGCAGTGGATGGATTTTGGAGAATAAATTTTTCCATTTCTTCATCTACTAAAAAGGCTTCAAAAACCCCGGTCCTACCCTGGTAACCGGTGAAATTACAGTTTTTACATCCCTTGGGCTGAGGAACTTTTAATCCCGGAGCAATTTTAGGGATTTTAATTTCTGGGGGGATTCCCTTTAACCCTCTTTTTATTTTTTCTAAAACCGAGGTAGGAGCTTTTTCTAAACTCCCGCATTTTTTACAGATTTCTCTAACTAATCTTTGGGCGATGGCTATGTTCATTGCTGGCCCAATGTTTGAAGGTTTTGCTCCCAAACTAGTCAACCGGGCCACCGTGCCGGCAGCATCATTAGTGTGCAAGGTGGTAAAGACCAAATGCCCGGTTAAAGCTGCCTGGAGAGCGATTTCAGCCGTTTCTAAATCTCTGATTTCTCCGACTAAAATCACATCTGGGTCTTGCCTCATGATTGACTTCAATCCTGAGGCAAAATCATACCCCTTTTTTGGGTTAGCCTGAGTTTGGGAAATTCCTTCTAGATGATATTCAATTGGGTCTTCAATAGTGATAGTTTTAATTTCTGGTTTGTGAACCTTCTTTAAAAACGCATAGAGAGTTGTAGTTTTCCCCGAGCCAGTGGGACCGGTGACGATAATCATTCCATTGGGCTTTTTAATCTCGTTCTCAAAGATTTCCAATAAATCTTTTCTTAAACCCAGAGCTTCTAATTCAACTAAAGCTTTCGGATTCAAAATTCTCAGGACAATTGTTTCTCCGTGTTCAGCCGGCAAAGTTGAAGTTCTAACTTCAACAGCCATTTCGTTTATCGAAATAGAAAAACGGCCATCTTGGGGTCGGTCAGTAATGTTTAATTTAATTCCAGAAATAAGCTTGATTCTTGATAAAAGACTTTCATATGTCTTCCAGTTAATCATTATTACGTCCTGTAAAAGGCCATCGATTCTGACTCGAATTTTTGCCTGCCCTTTTTCTGGTTCGAGGTGGAGATCGGAAGCTCTCAGTTCAATCCCACCCCCAAAAATAATTTCTGACAGTTCAGTAACGCTTTTTTCCGAAAACTCCCCGACCTTTTCTTTAAAAGCCAAAACATTTTTTATCTTTTGTGTTATATTGAGAGTAGCGGGAGAAATTTTCACTTCGCCAGTAATTTTTTGAGTTGTTTCTACCATAACCAAACTTGATTTCAATTATTTAAAATTATCCAATTTTCATTTAAAAGTCAAGTGAAAAAAATGTTTTTAACCACCGTTCCTTGGCAGACCAAAAAATTAGGAGAGATTTTAGCTAAAGAGGTTATAAAAACCAAGTCCTCAAAAAGGGCTTTGGTAATTGGCTTGGAAGGAGATTTGGGAGGAGGGAAGACAACTTTCTTGCAAGGTTTCGTTAAAGGTTTGGGAATTAAAGAAAGGACATTGAGCCCTACCTTCGTCATTATGAGAAAATCCAAAATCCCGGGTACCCGCTTTGCGGGTGTAGAATCCAAATTTAAGAATTTTTACCATATCGATTGTTATCGGATTGAAAAACCAAAAGAAATTTTAGATTTAGGTTTTAAAGAAATTATTTCTAATCCTCAAAATATTGTTGCGGTAGAATGGGCAGACCGCATTAGGAAAATTATGCCTAAAAACACAATCTGGATTACTTTCCAATTTATTAATAAAAATAGGAGAAAAATTGCGATAAAAAAATGACAAATGAAAAGCGTCTCATTGTTATTGATAGTAATTCCATCATCCATCGGGCTTACCATGCTCTGCCCCCTTTGATGACAAAAAAAGGGGAATTGGTTAATGCTGTCTACGGATTTTTATTAGTTTTTTTCAAGGCAATTCGGGAATTTCAGCCAGATTTTGTTGCCGCTACTTTTGATTTCCCGGCTCCGACTTTCAGACACAAAAAATACAAAGAATATAAAGCTAAAAGGCCGCCAGCTCCTGAAGAATTATATCTTCAAATTCCAAAAGTTAAAGAGACTCTGGAGAGTTTCAATGTCCCAATTTTTGAGAAAGAGGGTTTTGAGGCGGATGACATTATTGGAACCATTTCTCATTTAGCTCCAAAAAAGCAAATTTTGCCGGGAATAGAAACTATTATTTTATCCGGAGATTTAGATACTTTACAATTAGTTAACCAGAGAACAAAAGTTTATCTTTTAAGAAAAGGGGTAAAAGATACTATTTTGTATGATGAGAATTTAGTTAAAGAAAAATATCAAGGCTTAACCTCTGAGCAAATTCTTGATTTTAAGGCTTTAAGAGGTGACCCTTCTGATAATATTCCTGGAGTGACTGGAATTGGTGGAAAAACGGCAATTGGCCTTCTTTTAAAATTTGGAAATTTAGAAAATTTATATCAAGAAATTGAAGAAAACTCTGAAAAAGCTAAAAAACTTAAACCAAAACTAAAAGAAATTCTTTTAAAATATAAAGAACAAGCTTTTTTAAGTAAGGGTTTAGCCCAAATTAAAAAGGATGTGCCGATAGATTTTAATTTAAATAGATGCCAATTTTGGAGATACGATAAAAAAAGAGCAATTCAGCTTCTAAAAAAATTTGAATTCCATAGCTTGATTACTCACCTCCCATCTTTCGAGAGAGAGAAGATAAAAAAAGAAAATTCTGAAAACGGTCATTTGATTGGTGAGAATTTGAAATTGTGGTAAGCCCCGTTAGAAATTAGACCATTTAACTTTAAACATAGTCATTGTCTTTTGATTTCTAACGGGGTAAAATAAAAAAAGCTTTGCTTATCGATAAAAATTAAAACCAAATGGCGAATAAAGGAGAAATAAATTCTCGAGATATTTTATTTGAAGAAGCTTTAAGCAGTGTTAAAGTTGATATTCGGTTTACCCTGATAATTTTGACCTTTTTTGTCCTTTTAGCTCTATTTGGTAAATTTATTCTTGGGATTGCTGTACCACTTTTTGTTTTTATTATTCTCCTTGTGTGGGTATTGCTCTATTTTTCC
>CAZWDF010000007.1:0-22105 GCA_964632335.1 uncultured Candidatus Saccharibacteria bacterium
TGAAGTCAGCTGTCTGGGTTGAACCAGCTTCGGGAGCAGTAATTTGAGAAACTGGTTTTGTCTTATCAACCTTGAACTCTACTGGCGTAGAAAAGCCAGCATTACCGGCTATATCTTTGGCTGCTCCACAAACCCATAAGTGGGAAGATATGGTTTGGGGAGACGCTAAAGTATAGTCAGCATAATTTGTTGAGCAGGTTCCTGGATTTGCAGTATAGGTTTTTAATTTGTAAGTTGCTGAATCGCAGCCTGAATAGGAATCGGCACAGGTGAGATTAGCAGTGGCATCAGTATTTTGCCAACTAACTGGAGCACCAGTTACTGAGACAGTGGGAGCAGAAACATCCTTTTTGATAACTAGGGATTTACTACCATCCTGGCCAACTTGGTTAGTGGCGTCGTCGGTGGCCTTGAAATAAATAGTGTGGCTGGAACCATCAACAAAACCATTCCAGGTGGCATCGGCAATCTTAAAGTCAGTGGTGTAGCTTGTTCCAGTATTATCAGTAAAGATGGCTACCCAGGCTCCGGTATATGAATCCACTTGGTAAAATCCATCGTCTAAGGCCTTGTCATCTGAGAAATCAACGTCTAAAAGAGGATTAGAATTATACCACCTGCCAGTTGGAGTATTGATGATAATGGTTGGTGGAGTGGTGTCACTTAGGTTAAAAGTAGCAGTCACCTTCTTATCAGCATCCATAGTTAAGGGACAAGTGCCGGTGCCAGGACAAGTTTCTGGTTCGCCTTCAACTGACCAGTCGGCAAAAGTAGAATTGGCGTCAGGGGTAGCGGTTAAAGTAACTGAGGTGCCGGAATCAAGTGAAGTCACACAAGCGCCTCCACAATCAATAGCTGTATAATTAACCTCGACGTAGACCTGAGTGCAGTAAACATAATAAGTACCAGCTAGATATCCTTTTAGTGACATGCCTATTTGAAGAGCACCAATATCAGACCACCCCCAAGCCTGATTGCCTGCGGGGTTGACATCCCACTGCTGAGAATATGTTGCCCAACTACCAGACATAGCAACTCCTGTGCCGTCTGTTACTACACCATCGCTTTTTAAAGAAGGCTTGGCATAACATCCATAAGCATCGCCATTAGCGTGACATGTGAAGTAAATCTTGATAAAGTTTATTGTTCCACTACCAACACTAAGGGCAGGCAGTTTATACAAGTCTCGTTGATAAGTAGTTGAGGTCGTATAAACATAGGTGTCGTTATCTGCCGTTTTCTCAGCTACCTTGTCCCAATGGGCATCAGTGATGGGGTATTGACTAGCAATATATGTCTCATCCCCAACAGCATTTGGTCTTAGGATTTCAGTAGCTGTTCCGGTTACTGTCCCTGAACCAGTGCCAGCTTTGACGACAGATAGGGTATAGGTGCTAGGAAGTGTAGTAAATGACTGCTGACCGCCGGAGGCCTGGTAAATAACGACCTGCCTATCAGTAGCTCCATAAAAAGTGCCAGCCGTATTTTTAGCTACCGCTCGGTAGACATAAGTATTACCAGCAACTGTCTGGGGGACAAAATCTGGTGAGGAAATATCAGCGCTAAAAGGAATATTATCAGCAGAGATTGTTTGCCAAGGGGTCACATTTAGATAACCGCTTTCGCCTGGTTTCCTATATTCAAAACGAACATCGCAGGAACTAGCGCCTCCTCGATTGACTAACGTTCCTTTTAAAGTAGCCGTCTCACCTTGGAGGTTAACGCTTGCGATATCAGTGGTAACAGCGGGAGCAGTAGTTACATCGAGGATGCAACGAACCGAGAAGCCATAAGCCCGGGGGAAACTCCACGCCGACGCACCCGTCGACGTACCGTTGCTCCAAAAGACTATGTCCTTCGCGTCCGTGCCATCCACAGTATTGCTCCAATAGTAGCCCTCGCTGCCAGCGGAATAAATCCCCCCAGCAGACCAATCCCGAACGCCGCCGACAGTTAGCTTCAGGGGACTATTGTAAGCGCCAGTAGAGTTTTGTTGGCTGCTCCAACTCGCTCGTTCAGCGTCCCATTCCGCGTAAGTTGGCAACCGCCAACCGCTGGGACAAGGATTATTATTGCCTGAAACTCCTTGCCACAAATTATTGTTTTGGGGACTCCGCCAATCGTAAGGATCAGCCATGCCGGTGCCGGAAATAAAGTTACTGTGGCCGGGATTATCAGTGGTGGAAAGAGTGGTAGTTGTTCCACTTGTACGAGTTTGATGCTGGTCATCCAATCTTCCCCATTGGAAAAGATCGCCGTAGGCAGCAGAATCGTTGTAGGCCGTGGCTACTTGTGAAGCGCCAAGGTTGCGGTCCATCCAGCACTTACCTTGACTCGCTACTGTCCCATAAGTAACGGAACTGCCTTTGTAATTAAAGGTGATTAAATCGCCGCAAGTCGTCCATAGAGGGGTATAATCAACTACAACATAAACTTGAGTGCACCTAGTCCCTTGAGCCCCAGTGTTTGGGTCATGAGTTGAAGAGAGCACTATGCCAATTTGTAAGTCAGCAAGGTCTGCAACAGCCCAGGACCCCCCACCAGGCCTACCCAGAGTCTGGCTGAATGTTTCATACTCACCCACTCTCCTACTGGTAGCACCAAGAGTTTCACTTGTCCCCAACCTTAAAAATGGTCGACAATAAGAAACATAAGGTGCTAAGACAGCCCAACCAAATCTGTAATAAACAGTTACGCTATTTATAGTAGAGCCAGGAGGAATACTACTTGCTGTCAGATTATAAGAATCACGATGGTCTTCTATTCTAGGCGACTCAACAAAAGTATAATCATCATCATAAGTGACATCATCTACTTCGTCCCAATGTTCTGCCACTCTACCAGAATCCCACTCTATCTCATTGTAGTAACCAGCAGCATTTGGTCTTAATGTTTCAGTATTTGCCAAAGTTTCCTGAACAGAAAAAGAAAACAAAATTCCTATAGTGAGAATAATTAAAATTGGAAATAAAATTTTTTCCATATACCGAGCTAGCATTTATGCCAGCGAAGGTGAAGATGAGATTTATCTCATCGTCTACCAGCTGCCGCCGTTTTTGGCAAAAGCTTTAAAATATTAAACGGCAAAAATAGATGTTCTATTTTTCTTTGAGCTTAATAACTAATTTCTTAAATAACCCTAAATAATCCCCTAACCGGCCATAAACCTGGTCGGCATACTTTTCTTTATAAAGATGGGTGGTTAAATTACGGTCATCAATCATTTTTAAATATTTTTTATCGTAATCAATTAATTTCAGTTGAAATGCAATTTTAAAACAAGAGCGAGGTGAATTACATTCTATTCCTTGTTCTTTAGCCCAGATTTTAATCGACTTCCAGCAAAGGCCAAAGCAAAGCTCAAATCTTTTTATGGCTGAATCCCGATTCACTTTAGTTCTCTTTAAAGCTAAAACTTCTTCCAACCTCTCTATTGTTTTTTGAAAATCTTTGAGAATTTTATTTGACATACTCAATCTCTTTTTTAGCTTCCTTCTCAAAATCTCTCGAGACTTGAGAGAAATCGACTAAGTCAAATTTATACAAAGTAGGTAATTTTTCTAATTCCTCTTCAATATTAAGTTTTACCTCGGCAGGGATTGGCTTTGGCCCTTCTATCCCAATATCAATATCTGCTCGAGGGAAATTGTCTCCCCTCACCCTCGAGCCAAAAAAGAAAACTTTATATTTATTCAAATCAAGATACTTTCCAATAATATTGAGAATCTCTTTTTTTAATTTTTTCTCTGAATAAAATTCAATTTTCATATTTAGCAATGGAATTTTTACCAACTGCCGCCATTTTTAGCAAAAGCTTCAAAATAATAAATTTGATTAGAAGTTAAACCACTAATTTCACTGCCACTATTAAAATAATAAGGGAGAGCAACGGTAGTGCAATCTATGGTTTGATAGGATGTACTATTCCCCATGGAGGTGGTCGGCCCCCATTTAAACCAGACTAAAGCAATATTAGCTCCACCACAACTTATGAGTTTTCCCCAAACAGTGGCTGAATTTTGAGTGACCGTGCCAGGATGGCCAGAATCATTAATAGGTAAGGTCTCAACCGCGGGAGGACTAATGCCAACTACGGTAGTAACGGTAATTGGGGCAGTACAAGTTCCACCAGGACAATCACCAGTATTAGTACTCCAAGCCCCATCATCATCTTGAACTCTTAATTTGGCACAAAAAGTACCAGAGGTATTGTAAGTATGAGTAGCCCCAGCAGTGCTTGAATAAACCTTTGCCGAACCATCTCCAAAGTCAAATTCATACTCAGAAATTGTTCCATCAGAATCACTCCCTGCTCCGGTAAAAACAACCGTTTCGCCAACATTAATTGAAGTTTTATCAGGAGTCAAAGATGTACAAGTAGGCGGATTATTGGTAGCTCCTTTACAATTTACTGCATAATAACAATTACCTGAGCCATCGCACATTCCCTGGCAACTATCACTCCCTCCATCTCCGTAATAGTTATCACCGGGGGCAGTAGAGGCCAAATAACTCGAACCACAAAGGGTTGAGCCGGTTGTTCCACAACCTGAAGTCAAACTATAGCCAGCCGAAGCATAAACAGTTTCTGAAGTGTAGTAAGTAGTGGCAGAAGAATCACAGGTTCCTCCAGCCTGGCACTCTGGATATCTCTTTTCGCCAGAACAAGAAACAGCAGTACAGTTATTGACTGTTGAGGCACATTCAACAGTTGAGGTGGCATTCTGATTGCCGCAGGTTGAGCTTAAAACTTTACCAGCCGAGGCAGTGACATCCACCTGGTAGTAGTTAGTGGTAGCGGCAGTATCGCAAGTATGGTCAGCTTTGCATTCCGAATAACGATAGTAACCTGAACAGTTTCCGGCTGTACAGAAGTAATTAGTATTAGAATCACAAGCTAGAGATTGGCTAGTGGCATCCTGGTCGGTACAACTTGAGGTAAAGACCTTTCCTGCTGAAGCATAGACTGTCTCTGAAGTATAATAACTAGTGGCAGTTGAATCACAAGTCCCTCCAGCCTGGCATTCTGGATATCTCTTTTCCCCAGAGCAAGAACCAGCAGTACAGTTATTGACTGTTGAGGCACACTTAATGGTTGAGGTGGCATCAACGCAACTGGTTCCGTTAAATACTTTGCCTGCTGAACAGTAATTACATCCATCACAACAACCACCTATAGTAGTTGAAGTACAAGCACAAGCAGTTACACATTGACAATTAGAATCACAGGTTTTCCCTGTTTCACAGGCATATCCGGGGGAGTGTTCATCGCAAGTAGACGAAGCCGCACAACCTGCTTCGCATAGGCCGTCTCCGGCATTGCCAGTTTTGTTATCATTATTAGCATAAATAGTAGAAGAGTTGCCTAAAACTTGAGCTTCCGTATGATTGCCGGTGCTACTACATTGAATACATTTATCTTCGGAGGCATCCCAGTTTCCATATCCAGTCCAAATATACGTACTACACATTGGCCAGTTATATGAATCTGCAACCCTACAAACTGTTCCATTATTTTCAATAGTTGGTACTTTAAAAAAACCTTCTCCACAGGTGTATTGATTACTATCTCTAGGGTCAATACAAGAATTCGAAACATCATGGCTACAATCGGAACAAGTGAGACACCCACTTATTTTAGTCTCTGGGCCAAGTAATCCAATTACGTTAGCTCGATCAGCGGCTGTCACAGTACAATATGGCAGGCCATCAGCAGAATAATCCAAACAGATCTCACAACTCATATCACAGTTGATGTCGATGGCTTCAGCCAAGCTTGGTAAAAGAAAAAGAAATAACCCAAAAATAAATAATAGAATAAGATTTTTAGGTTTCATTGTTTTATAATACCACAATCAAAAAAATCAAGCCAACTGTGGAAAACTTAATGAAAGTTTGACAGATTACTTTAACAGAGGTATAATTTAAATAGGACTTTGGAAATTAAATCGGGATAAATAAAAGAAAGGAGATAAAGAAAGTGAAGAAATTGATTGTTTTTCTGATTGTGTTCTTATTTTTAGCAAGTTTTGTTTCATCCTGCGCTCCATCCTCAGAAACTCCCACTCAAGAAACTCCTACTCCCACTTCAGACCCGAGTTTTTACTTAGACTCTGACGGAGATGGAATGAATGATTGGTTTGAGGAAAACGTTGCCGGATATGATTCTACTATTCCAAACGACAGGTATGTAATACTATTTTCTCGCTTTGATGAAGACCCTCAAATAGTTGAGTATACGACTGATAGACCTTACCAATTTTTTACTGAGCGGGGGAAAATCCCTTCGGAAAATATTATAAGACTGCACTCCGAAGAAGCTACCGGGCCTAATCTTAAGAACGCCATTGAGCTAGTTGCGAAAGAGTCAGATCAGAATGACATAGTATTTCTCTCCATCGACACCCATGGATATACTATTTCTAGCTTCAGTAGTGGGGACGAAAATATATCCTCATGGACATATATGGATAAAAGTTACACCATGATTGATGAATGGCTTGATAAGATTAATGCTAAGGTAGTGGTAGTAAAAATAATGGCTTGCGAATGCGAACGTGCTTTACCCCTGATGAAAGATGGGCCCTGTCCAAGGATTGTTTTTGTTTATTCAGCCGTAGAGTTTATCGAAGGGCTTGGTAAAGATCCTAAGTACTTTACTACCGCTGATACTAAATATGGCAATGGGAACGGTTATATCTCAGTAGGAGAAATCGCCAATTGGTTGGACAACGATCCTTTCTGGGGCCCGGACTGGGGCGTAAAGTATAAAACTTATGAGGAATTGTATAAATATGGAAGAAGTTTCTATGGGACAGAGGGTTACTCTCACATGTCAGATACCTCTAATGTTGCTTTAGAAACTTATCTCACCGATTGCTATTACAAACCTATCCCTGCCAAAAATTCCTAAGCAAAATAAAGCTCCGGCTATCCTTTTAGACTGGAGCTTTTTATTTTTTAGAGTTTTTAAATTAAACTTTAAGGCAAAATGTGGATAAAATCTACGTTGTCAAATTCGGTTTTGCCGGCAATATTTTCGGTGGTTTTAATAAAAACATTGTCTCCTGCCTTGAAATCAGAAATTTCTATTTCGGTCTGTTCTGGAGTAAAAGTGGCTTCTTTGGGAGGATTTTTGGGGTCAAAGGGAAATTCTATTTTAATTAGTTTGGTGGCATCTGACAAAACAACTTTGATTTCTTTTTCTTGCCCAGTTGGTTTTACCATCAAAAAATTATTTTCAACATCAACGCTGGAGACTATCCCCGAAAGGCTAAATAATTCTTTAACTTCCTCTTCTTTTTGAGTCACTTCTTCTTTAACGGGAAGTTTTCCTTTTTGGATAAGAGTCCAACCAATAATCCCTCCAAAAATCAAAACGATAACCACCGCTAAAATTATAATTTGATTCTTTTTCATAACCCTACGAATTACCTGCCCGACTTGCCTTCGACAACTCGAAGGCGGGCGGGCGAATTTTTACGAATATACGAATGAATTACGACCTTTTGATTTATTATACCTTACTCACCGAGATGAATCAAAAATTCATCGAAGGTGCGAAATGAGTGAAAGACTCATTGAGCTTTGGTTTTTATCACCTCGTCAATCAAGCCGTATTCTTTGGCTTCCTCAGCTGACAAATAAAAATCCCGGTCAGTATCTTTTTCCACTTTTTCTAAGGGCTGACCAGTGTGGTTAGCCAAAATTCTATTTACTTTATCTTTCAATTTGATAATCTGTTTTGCGGCAATCTCAACTTCAACTGCCTCTCCACTTACCCCCGAAACTGCCACCTGATGAAGTAAAATCTGAGCATTTGGTAAAGAAAATCTTTTCCCCTTAGTCCCAGCTGCTAATAAAACTGCGGCTCCCGAAGCTGCTGACCCAATACAAACTGTAGAAATCGGGCATTTTATATATTGCATTGTATCATAAATAGCCAGGGCCGAAGTCAAAACTCCACCGGGAGAGTTTATATAAAGCTGAATATCCTTATTTGGATCTCGGCTGGCCGAAAAGAGAAGTTGGGCAATAACTGAATTGGCTACCGGATCAATAATCGGACCTCCGAGAAAAATAATTCTGTCTTTCAAAAGCCTGGAGTAAATATCATAAGCCCTTTCTCCATATTGACTTTTTTCTATCACCGTTGGAATAAGATTCATACATTTTGCAGAGGACGGACCTCTGCCAGTTTTGCAGAGGACGGACCTCCGCTAAGATTATACCAGAAAACTAACGATAAGCAAAGCAACGATATTTAATACTTTTATCATTGGGTTGATAGCAGGCCCCGCAGTATCCTTACAGGGATCCCCGACAGTGTCGCCAGTGACCGCTGCCTGATGAGCTGAACTACCCTTTCCGCCGAGATTTCCTTCTTCAATCCATTTCTTGGCATTATCCCAGGCTGCTCCGCCAGAAGTCATTTGGATAGCAATAAATAAGCCAACAATTATACTACCAATCAAAACCCCTCCCAAAACTACGGGTCCCAAAATAAAACCAACCAGAATTGGAGTCAAAACCGGCAGCAAGGCAGGTATGAGCATTTCTTTTAGGGCAGATTTAGTAACGATATCAACGCATTTCCCATATTCTGGTTTTGCCTCACCTGTCATTAACCCCTCAATCTCTTTAAATTGTCTCCTCACCTCCTCAACCACTTTTGAAGCTGCCCTTCCTACCGCCTCCATAGATAGGGCAGCAAAATAATAAGCGACAACGCCACCAATAAATAAACCAACTAAAACATTTGGGTCTCCAAGAAAAAATTGGACTTTCGCTCCCAACTTTTCCAATTCCTGAGTATAGGCAGAAAATAAAACCAAAGCGGCCAACCCGGCTGACGAAATCGCAAAGCCCTTGGTGGTGGCTTTGGTGGTATTGCCCACGGCATCTAAGGTGTCGGTGATTTTTCGATTTTCTTCGGGCAGTCCAGCCATCTCTGAAATTCCCGAGGCATTATCAGTGATTGGACCGTAAGAATCTAAGGCAATAATTAGACCGGTCAGAGAAAGCATTGAGACAGCACAAATTGCCAACCCATAAAGACCGCTCAGCCAGAAACTAATTAAAATCCCAATTGAAATTAAAATCACCGGCAGAATGGTTGACTTCATACCGCAAGCTAAACCGGCAATGATATTTGTAGCATGGCCTGACTGGGAAGCTCGGGCAATCAATCTCACCGGCGAATGTTTTTTAGAAGTGAAAAAATCAGTAATTAAAAAAATAAAAAAAGCTATTAAAAGACCAACCAGGGCTGGTAAATAAAGGTTGACTAAGGGAAGACGAAAATCTTTAGCCGCCTGAAAGATTATCGGGAAAAAACCAATTGCCGATAAAATTCCGGCTGCAATTAACCCTTTAAAAAGGGTGAAAAATAGGTCTTCTTTTTTTAACCTGACAAAGAAGGTAGCAATGATTGAGGCTAAAATAGCAAGGGAAGCCAAAATTAAGGGTAAAAGTACTGCCGGCAGAAAATCGGGGAACAAAAGACTTCCCAAAACCATGGCCGCCACAATTGTCACCACATAGGTTTCAAAAAGGTCAGCGGCCATACCGGCGCAATCTCCGACATTATCGCCAACCTGGTCGGCAATGACTGCCGGATTCCTCGGGTCATCTTCGGGAATTCCTTTTTCAATTTTTCCAACTAAATCAGCCCCCACATCAGCGGCCTTGGTATAAATTCCTCCACCCAATCTGGCAAAAACCGAAATCAGGGAACCGCCAAAACCTAAAGCAATCAGGGTTGACACCTCCTGGGTGAAAAAATAAAAACCGGAAACAGCCAATAACCCTAAACCTGTCACTAAAAATCCGGTAACCGAACCTCCTTTAAAAGCCAGATTAAAGGCTTCTCTTAATCCCTTTTTGGCTGCTTCAGCTACTTTCAAGTTGGCCTGGGTAGAAACCATCATCCCGACAAAACCGGCCAGAGCTGAAAATAAGGCTCCAATCAAAAACCCAAAGCCAGTTTTAAAACCAAAAGTTAACCAAAGAAGAAAAAATAAAAAAGCGGCAACCAGACCAACTGTTTTGTATTGCCTTTTCAAAAAGGCGATTGCTCCTTCTCTGATGGCCAAAGAAACCTCAATCTGCTTCCCGGAACCTGAAGGAGCTTTTCTTACTTCTCTAATTAAAAAATAGGCAAAAACTAAAGAAAAGAGTGAAGCAATGATTGGAAAAAACAATGTACTCATTTAGGTGAGCGTTAGCGAAGCGTGAAGATGAACGAAGTTCATCGCCTTTTATTTGTTTTTTTAGTTTCTGGTTTTTCTTCCTCAACCTCCTCCTCTTTTTCGGCCCCGGGAGCTCTGACATCGATTTTCCAGCCAGTCAGTTTGGCGGCTAATCTAACATTCTGACCCTCTTTACCAATGGCTAAAGATAACTGGTCTTCGGGAGTAATCGCCATGGCCTTATTTTTTGGCATGATTTTTACTTCCAAGACCTTGGCCGGGGATAAGGAATTAGCAATATATTTTTCTGGTTCTTCAGAATATTCAATAATATCAATTTTCTCCCCTCCCAGTTCATTAATGACCGCCATCACCCGGGTTCCTCTTTGTCCGATCATTGCCCCAATCGGATCAATTTCTTTTATGGTTGAGGCAACGGCAATTTTCGACCTCGATCCTGCCTCTCGGGCAATTGATTTAATCACCACTGAACCTGCCGCAGCCTCGGGAACTTCTAATTCAAAAAGTTTGGTAACCAGTTTTGGATAAGCCCGGGATAAAAAAACTACCGGCCCCTTAGGAGTCTCTTCAATCTTTAGAACAAAAACTTTTAGCCTCTGACCAGGCCGATAAAATTCTCCAGGGACTTGCTCTTCCTTGGGAAGTATTCCTGAGGTTTTACCAATATCTAAAAAAATATTTCTGCCTTCGATTCGCTGGACAATGCCAGAAAGAATCTCCCCTTCTTTTGATTTATACTCTTGGAAAATACTCTCTCTTTCTGCTTCTCTAATTTTTTGGATAATTACCTGTTTAGCAGTCTGGGCAGCAATCCGGCCATAATCCTTTTGGGGTTCTAAATCAATTTCTAATTCCTCGCCGACTTTAATTTTCGGTTTGAGCTTTTTGGCCTCTCCGAGCATTATGTGTTTTTCTGGATTAAACCTAACCTTTTTTTCGTCTTCCTCCTTTATTTCCACTTTTTTTGCCTTCAATTCTTCCAGTTCTTTCTCAGAGTAAATCATCTTTTCATCAAGAACCTGCTTAATCTGCCAAAAGCGAACCCGGCCTGTTTCTGGCGAGAGTTTAGCTTTAATAACTTGCCCTTTTTCTCCGTAATCCTTTTTATAAGCAGCAGCGATAGCCGCCTCGATACTCTCCAAAACTTTCTCTGGAGAAACTCCTTTTTCTTCAGCAATTTGGGCAACGGCTGATGAGAATGATTTAATGTCCATAAAAATAGTGTCCGCTTCTAACGGACTGTTATCAGTTTAGCAAAACTTATTTTTTTGTCAATCGTTTGAAAATTCTTTTTATTCTCAAATCTAAACAAACTCGGTCGTTATCAAAAATCAGCCGATTTCTAATTAATTCCTTCTTTTTAAAAGACAATTCTTTAACCGGACTCAATCTTTTAATGAAAATCGGCAAAAAAGAAAGGGCGACAAAAAACCAGGCAATTTCTAATTCTCCAAAATATACTGCTAAAATTAAGGCAGTAATTAAAAATAAAATAGTGGAGATAGCCGCATTCCAAATCAAAGCAAGGAATAAAAAAGGAATTAAAGAAAAACCCAAAATTTTTGGAGATAGAGCTAAAAGGGTACCGATAAAAGTTCCAATTCCTCTTCCGCCGGCAAATTTTAAAAAGCAACTATAATTGTGACCGGTAACTGCCGCTACTCCGCAGAGAGCTTGAACCTGGACTGATTGACCAAAACTTTGAGCTAAAAAAACCGCAAGGGTGCCTTTACTCACATCTAAAATTCCGGTAATTAGCCCCTGCCATTTGCCAACATTTCTGAAGACATTAGAGCCGGAAGTTTTTCTCCAGCCAATTTCTAAAATATCTCTACCAGTGGAAAAGCGAGTTATCAAATAACCGAAGGGGATAGACCCCAATAAATACGCCAAAACTATAAAAAACGCACTCATATATTATTTTTGGACTTTGCCTGCCTGTCGGACAGGCAGGGGCTTTGCCTGCCTGCCGGACAGGCAGGGGCTTTGGATTTTTCTCTAAAGTACCATCTTGGCTCTTGACCTTTTAGCATTGGAATAAATCTTGGCCACTGTTTAATAAAAATGGGGATAGCCACGATGAGACAAAGCCAGAAATACTTTGGGACCAAAAAAAAAGCGATAATTGGTAAAAAAATCGTTCCCATGAATTGACCCAAAAATAAGTAACCAGAGACCAAAATATAAAGAATAACAATTCCTCCCCAGGGCAATAGTAACCATTGCCAGTTTAAAACCGTCAAAATTCCAATTAAAGAAGCCTGAGCCTTTCCGCCTCGGAATTTTAAAAATATTGAAAAACAATGACCCAAAACCGCTCCGAAAGCTGATAGGGTAATCGCTAATCCGAGATTAAAACCTAAAAAGGATAGCCATTGAGGAATTAAAACAGCGAGCGCTCCTTTCCCGATATCAATGAGCGCTGTCAGCCAAAAAAGGCTGCCCTTTCCAGTTGCCCGAGAGACATTCATTGCTCCGACATTGCCGGTACCAATCTCTTTAATATCTTTGCCAGTAAATTTTTTAACCACTAAATAAGCAGTTGGAAAAGAGCCCAAAAGATAAGCAATAATGAAGATTATGATTAAATAGATATTAGACATTAGAAATTAGAAATTTTATAAAGGTATATTGCCATGTTTTCTGGCAATTTTACTTTCCCTTTTATTTAAAAGAGATTCCAAGCACTTAGTTAAGGTAGCTCTGGTATCTTTAGGATGAATTATCATATCAACCTGGCCCAATTTGGCTGCTTGGTAAGGATTTAAGAAAAATTCTTTTAATTCTTGAACTTTTTCTTTCTCCAGTTTTTTGGGGTCCTTGCTTTCAGCTATTTCCTTTCGATAAATGATTTTTACTGCCTGTTCTGGCCCCATGACGGCAATTTGACTAGAGGGCCAGGCAATAACTCTGTCATAGCCAAGCTGCCTGGAGGATAAGGCAATGTAAGCTCCGCCAAAGGCCTTTCTCAGGATTAAACTAATTTTAGGGACAGTGGCTTCAGCAAAGGCATATAAAACTTTTGCTCCATGGCGGATAATTCCCCGATGTTCCTGGTCGGTTCCGGGCAAATATCCCGGGGTATCAACCAGATTTATTAAAGGAATATTAAAGGCATCGCAAAATCTAACAAATCGGGCAACTTTATCTGAAGAATCAATATCTAAGGTTCCGGCCATAAATTTTGTTTGGTTAGCAACAATCCCAATCACATAACCATCTAACCTGGCTAATCCCACAATCACGTTCAAGGCAAACCCTGATTGAACTTCCAAAAAAGAGTTTTTGTCAAAAACTTCCTCAATCACTTCTTTCATGTTATAGCCTTTCTTTTCGTCCTCTGGCACAATTTCTAATAATTTTTGATTTTCTCTTTCAAAAAATTCGGCAAATAGGCCTTTTTGCCGCGGAGGGTCTCCGAGATTGTTTTGGGGCAGGAAAGAAAGGAGTTTTTTCACTCCCGAGAAACAATCTTGTTCTGATTTAAAAACAAAATGGGTGCAGCCCGATTTTAGACCATGGACAGCCGCTCCTCCTAATTCATCAAAAGAAATTTTTTCTCCGGTAACCGATTTAATTACTTCCGGTCCCGTAATATACATTTGAGAAATTCCCTCAACCATAAAAACAAAATCAGATAGCCCCGGAGAATAGGAAGCCCCGCCAGCCGAGGGACCAGCAATCACCGTGATTTGGGGCACAACTCCCGAAGATTTAATCATCGCCCGGAAAATAGCGGCATAACCATCTAAGCTTGATACTCCTTCCTGGATTCTCGCTCCCCCTGAATCAATTATTCCAATACAGGGACAGCCAGTTTTTTGGGCGAGTTCAATAACCTTAACAATTTTCTGACCATGAAGCTCTCCCAAAGAGCCTCCCATCTTTGAAAAGTCCTGGCTATAAAGATAAACCGGGCGGCCATTTATCTTTCCCCATCCGGTGACGACAGCGTCGCCAGGAATTTTCTTTTGGTCCAATCCAAAAATATCAAAACGGCTTTCAACAAAAGGGTCTAATTCGATGAAACTCTCGGGGTCCAAAAGCAACTCAATCCTTTCTCTGGCTGTCAGTTTTCCTTTCTGATGTTGTCTTTCAGCGAATTCCGGTTTTTCCAGCTCCCCCCTTTTTGCCGCTAATTTTTCAATTTCCTTTTTGAAGTTCATACAAATTATTCGCTAATTGTAGCCAATTGTTGTTTTATTCCTTCGACTATTTGTTTTAAAATCTTCTCATTGTTTACCTCTCTTCCTAATTCTATTTTAAGCGATGTCGCGCTATTTTCCAAATCCTTTGGGAATTTCTCGATATTAGTATTCAGACCAATCCCGATTACCGAAGATTTCACTTCTTTACCAATAACATTTTCGGTCAAAATTCCGCAAACCTTTCGACTATTAATTAAAACATCGTTGGGAAGTTTGATTAAAGGTTCTAAATTAAAATTATCTTTAATTACTTTTGCAGAAATCCAGGCAGCTAAAATAGTTAGGGTTTGGAGGTCCTCAATCTTACTTTTTGGTAAAACAATTGAGAAATAAAGGCCGCCTTTGGGAGAAAACCAGCGAGACGATTTCTTTCCATAACCTACAGTCTGTTTTTCAGCTACGATGACCATCCAAGACTTCTCACCTTTTTTTGCCAATTCTTTTGCCAAAGCATTAGTTGAAGAAACAGTTTGGTATTTTTTTATTTTCATCATCCTAAAATGATTAAGGTCTCTCCTTCTTTTACTTCTTGGTTTTTTTTCACTAAAATTTCCTTTACCTTTCCGGAAAACTCAGAGACAATTTCATTTTCCATTTTCATTGCTGATAATATTAAAACTTTTTGGTCTTTTTTCACAAATTCTCCCTCTTTAACAAAAATTTCTGAAATAATGCCGGCAATTGGAGAGAAAAGCTCTTTTTTAAAAAAATCTCTTTTAGGAAGAGAGACTTTGACAAAGGAAATTCTCTCCTTCTCTCCTTCCTCCTTAAAAAAAAATTCTTTTCCTCCAATTTTTATTTTAAATTTATCCTGCTCTTCTTTTTTAATCTCGACCTCGTATTCTCTGTCTCTAATTCTTAGTTTTAACTTCATATACCGAGCCCCGCCCTTTCCTTTCTTTTAGAAAGGGCGGGGCGGAGGTGAAGAAGAGGACAAAGTCCTCTTCGCCTACTACGAATCTCATTCTAACATTTTTAATCTTTCAGCCATTAGCCAATTTGAAGCGGATTCTGGCCCAGCCGGTATTTGTTCAGATTTTTTTAGGGCCTGGTAAATCTGGAAAATAATCTCGGCAATTTCTTTTTCTTCTATTTCCCTAACCCTCAAAATTCTTCTGGCTGCTGGCTGGGGCAATATTTCCTGTAAAATGCCGCTCTTTTCAATGAAATTGGTAGTAAAATCCCCCTTCAGAAAACTTCTGTTTTCCAAAAGTTTCCGGAAAAAGGGAGTGGTGGTTGGCACTCCTTCAATAATAATCTCATCTAGGGCCCGCCTTAATCTCTGGATGGCTTCTTTTCTATCTTTTCCCCAACTGATTACTTTTGCCAAAAGAGAATCAAAATAAGGATAAATTTCTTGCCCATCGTGCAAAAAGGTATGCAGAAAAACTCCCTGTCCGCCTGGGGAAATATATTTTTGGATTGTTCCGCTGGCCGGCCGAAAGTTCTTCTGGAGGTCTTCCGAATTTATTCTTGCCTCAATCGCCCAACCATTAAGGAAAACATCGCTTTGAGAAAATGGAATTCTTCCGTCCTGGCTTATTCTAATTTGCTGCTCAACAATGTCAATGCCGGTTATCGCTTCGGTCACCGGATGTTCAACTTGAAGTCTAGGGTTAACCTCCAGGAAATAAAAGTTTCTATCTTCATCCATCAAAAACTCAACGGTGGCTGCCCCTCTGTATCTTAATTCCCGGACTAATTTTACTGAAAGACAACCCATCTCTTCTCTTTTTTTCTCATCTAAAAAAGTGGAGGGGGCTTCTTCAAGCAACTTCTGAAATCTCCTTTGAATTGTGCATTCTCTTTCTCCTAAGTATAAAAAATTTTGGCCATCTCCGAGAACCTGAAATTCAATGTGTCTGGCTTCCGGTAGATATTTTTCAAGGAAGAAATCAGTATCAGAAAAAGAAAGGGACATTTGTCTCTGAATCCCTAAAGAGATTGAGAAAATCTCGCCAAAGCTAATTTCCCCATTAATTACCCTGATGCCAATCCCTCCTCCTCCCCGCCTGGCTTTTAGCACAAATGGGGGCCTAATTTTAAAAACCCACTTAAAAAGGTCTCCTTTTGTTTTTATCGACCCGCCGCTGGCTGGCAAAGTTGGAATACCAATTTTTTGAGCTATTCTTTTTGCCTCGATTTTATCCTCTAATTTTTTTAAAACTTTAAAATGGGGTCCAATAAATTTAATATTTTGTTTTTGGCAAAATTTAGCAAATCTCCAATTTTCAGCCAAAAATCCATAGCCAGGATGGATGGCATCAACCCTAGCTTTTTTGGCAATTTCAATAATCCTTCTTTGGTCTAAATAACCCTGGACCCCTTCCTTTTCTAAAAGGTAATATTCGTCGGCTAAATTAGTTTCTAAAAAATTCTGCTCCTGGCCCGCTTGAGGACAGAGGGCTACCGTTTTAATTCCCATTTCTTTGCAGGTCCGAATTACTCGCAGAGCAATCTCCCCTCTATTTGCAATTAAGATTTTTTTAATCATCGAAATAAATTAAAAATTTATTGAAGATTGAAATGAATTGAAAATTCATTGATTATCCATAAGATTTTTCTGAGAGTTTGACAATTTCTCTCATTATTTTATCAGTAATTTCTCTTAAATTTTGGCAGTTTTCGCTTTTTCTAAAATACATGGGTTGACCAATATTGAGACGGACTGGGATGGCAGGAGGTTTATTATTTTTGTATATTAAACCAAGGGGAATTACCGGGGCTCCACTTTTAGTAGCTAACTCAGCCACTCCGGTTTTTCCCGGTAGGAGTTCCTTTTTTATATTTCTTTTCCCTTCTGGATAAATAATAATTATTCCGCCTTTTCTTAAAACCTCGAGGGCAATATCTAAAACTTTCCTTTTATCTTCCGCTTTTCGATTAATCGGAATGGTTTCAGTTAACCAGTAAAACCAACCCCATTGGAGAACCTGCCATTTACTCTCCAATTTACCAATAAAATGGACTTTCTCTAACTTATCTTTTATTGGAAAGGGAACAAAAAAATGGTCAAAATAACTTTGGTGATTTGAGGCTAAGATAAAATTAGTGTTTTGAGGAATATTATCTTTGCCTTTAACTTCTTCAATAAAGAATCTTTTTAGTATCGGGCTAAGTAAGTTTCTGGCAAGAATGGAAAATGTCCTTTTCATAATAGTTAAGAAAGTTTTTCCATTTCTTTCATAATCTCTTCAATTATTTCCTGGCAACTCTTAATCTCCCGAATGCCTCCGGCGCAAAGTCCGCAAAGCAGGGGAACTTTCTCAATGTTGCCGGCGGCCACCTTTGAACCGGCAAACCTGTCAGCCTTTACTTCTTCAGGGAAAGGATTTTTTTCCTCAAGCTCCCTAATTTTTTTTGCCAATTCATTTTCAATTACCCGAACTGGATGACCGGTAAACCTAGCGACGACCGTGATGTTTTCATCAGTGGCCTGAAGAACAGCTTTTTTATAATTTTCATGAACCTGGCATTCTTTGCTGGCTAAAAATCTTGTTCCCATTTGGACGCCATCCGCCCCAAGTAAAAAGGCAGCGGCAGCTGTTTTTCCATTATAGATTCCGCCGGCAGCAATCAAAGGAATTCCTTTCAAAAGAGCTTTAACCTGGGGGATTAAGCAAAAAGTGGTATTTTCTCCGATGTGACCGCCGGATTCTAATCCCTCAACCACCACCGCATCAGCTCCGTTGTCTTCCATTTTTTTAGCTAATCTGACTAACCCAACAACCGGAATAACCTTAATTCCTGCTGCCTGGAGATAGGGGAAAACAGACAGGGGATTTCCGCCGCCAGTAAAAACCACCGACACCCGCTCTTTAATAATTACTTTTATTAATTCGGGAGCTCCGGGATTTTGCATCAAAAGATTAATACCAAAGGGTTTATCAGTTAAACTTCTGGTTTTTTTAATTTCTTCCTCAAGCCAAGCAGGAGAGAAAAAACCAGAGCCAATTATTCCCAGTCCGCCGGCATTGGAAACAGCTGAAACCAAATTCGACTCGGAAACTCCGGCCATTCCTCCCTGAATAATCGGGTATTTAATTCCTAAAAGTTGAGTTAATTTATTATTAAACATCGAAATAAATTGAAAATTTATTGAAGATTGAAATGAACTTTCAGTTCATTAAACATATATCTCTTTAACCACTAAGGGTTCCTGTTTTAAAATTGCATTCGCCTCTCTAACCAATTCTTGAATTAATTTTTTAACCGAAACTATTTTATTTACTCGCCAAACATTTGAACCGGCAAAAACCAAACCATTTTCTATGTCGCCCTTCCTGGCATTTTCCAAAGCCTCCAAAATGCAATAACTTTTGTCGCAAACCATTCCGATACATCCCCGGCATTTTCTGGGGTCGGGTTTGGGCGCCTTTCCCGCTAAAATTTTTTCAACTAAAGGAGTTTTAATTGCTCTACCGGGCAAACCGACCGGCGAATGAATAATAACAACATCTTCTTTTTTGGCATTTAAATGGACTTCTTTAAAATTTTGGTGGACGTCGCATTCTTTAGTGGCAACAAAACGAGTAGCCATCTGGACTCCTTTAGCCCCGGCTCTTAGCATTTCAACAATGTCTCTGCCATTAAATATGCCGCCAGCCGCAATCACGGGAATTTTTACTGCTCTCACTACCTCTTTGACAATATCAATTGTTTTTCTAAAAGGATGGCCTTTGGGAAATCCCAGGTGCCCGCCGGCATCTGCTCCCTCAATAACAATGGCAGCTGCTCCCATGGCTTCCCCTTTTTTGGCGACCCTAAGAGATGAAGCCATGGAAAATATGGGGATATTATATTTTCTTCCCAATTCAAAAATGTCTTCTCTAAATCCTGCTCCTTGAATAATCAAATCGACTTTTTCCTCCATAGCTGCTTTTACCAGCTCAAGAAAATGGCCGACCACGCCCATAATGTTTATTCCAATCACTCCTTTGGGTCCGGCAATTTTTCTGGCCTGCCTAAGCTCCGACTTAACTTCATTGGGGTCACTCATACCCGAAACAGCGATGACACCTATTGCTCCTTGCTTAGCCACATTTCCAGCTAAATTGTGTAACGACACCCTGACAGCCATACCACCTTGAATAATTGGAATTTTAGCAAAAATGTTTCCTATTCTTAAAGGGGGTAGTTTAGTTTGAGCTATAGGTTTTCCTTCTTTCTCTTCAAGATATTTCGTTTTAAATTCATCTTTATCTACCACGACCACGCTGAATCTCACTTCGCATTTTCTTTCCTCTTCAACGAAAGCTTCGCCTTTGAAATTGGCGATTTTAAATCCGTAAAATCCTAAAAGTTCAACTTGGTATTTTATCTTATCGCCAGGAAAAACTGGCTTGTAAAACTGAACGCTTCTGACCTGATAAGCTAAAAGGTGGTTTTTTTTATGGCCCTCTCCCATCTTCTTTCTTAAAAGAATGGTTCCTGTCTGGGCTATTCCTTCAACAATTAGGACGCCTGGCATTATCGGAAAATCAACAAAGTGGCCTTTAAAATAATAATCATCTTTTGAGGTTTGATAAAAACTAGAAATGCTATTCTCCCCAATTTCCTCAACGCCATCAACAAATAAAAATGGCTCCTGATAGGGAATAATTTCTTTAATTTGCTCTTTCTTCAGTTCCATAAATATAACTTCTGGTTAGGGGCAATTGATTATTTAAACCATTACTAAAAGTGATTTGATATAAATGATTGTTCCCTGCCTTGAAGGAAACCGAACTTCCGTTTAAATAAAGCCTCCACATTCGAATAAACTGCTCGGCTTTTTCTAGGCTACCCGGCGATGAGAACTTCGTTCTTATCTTCACCTGCCCGAGCCGCAGCGAAGGGTAAAGAAGAGATTTATCTCTTCGCTTCGCTTCCTTCGGAAGCTCGGTCAATGATTTAATTAAAACCTTTCTTATTTTATCAATATTTTCTTCAAATCCCTCTATCCATTTATCAAGAGTCATATTATAATGGATTCTTAAATCCTCGATATCAAAAAAAACCAGGTCTTTTTGATTCATAATATTGCAAATTGCCGGAAGGGCGGGGATAAAACCACCGGGAAAAATATATTTAGTAATCCAGGGGTCGGAAGGTTTATCTTTTGGAGAACCGATGGTTTGGAGTAGGCCGATTCCTTCTGGTTTTAATAATTTTTTTACTACCTCAAAAAAAATAGGATGAAACTTTTTGCCAACGTGCTCAAACATGCCGATGGAAACGAATTTATCAAATTTTCCTCTTGCCTCTCGGTAATCTTTTAAATAAACCTTAAGAGAATCAGCTAATTTTCTTTTTTTAATTTCATCAACCAGATAATTATATTGTTCTGCCGAAAGAGTATAACCCTCACATTTTACTCCAAAGTTCTCGGTGGCATAAAACATCATCCCACCCCAGCCACAGCCCATATCCACTAAAGTTTCTCCTTGCTTTAATTGAAGTTTTTTAGAGATATGTTCGTATTTCTGCAATTGAGCCTGTTCAAGAGTATCCTCCTCTTTCTTAAAATAAGCACAAGAATAAGTTAGAGTCGAGCCAAGCCATAAAGAATAGAAATCATTCCCGATGTCGTAATGATAACTGATATTCCTTTTTGAGTCGATGAGAGCTTCGCTCTTATCTCCATCTTCGCTTCCTTCGGAAGCTCGATAATTGAGAATAGTTCCCAAGGAGGAAATGTAATTGTAAAAAATCTTTAACTTTTCCTTAAGGGAAAGCTGAAAGTTAATACGACTCTGGCCATACCCCATTTTAATGAGCTCTTGAAGGTCGCCTTCAACAAGAATGTTCCCCTTCATAAACTCCTCACCGAATCCTAGACTGCCTCCGCCAAGAATTCTCTTTGCCACTCCTTTATTTTTAAGAACTAATTTAAATTTTTTATCACCCGAGCCATACTTCTCTTTAATTCCATCCCAGAATTCTACTTCAAAAGAAGTCTCCGGGGAATTTAAACTCAGGGTTTTGAAAAGATTATCCAAGGTTGATTTCACAAAATTGAATAACAAATTTAGACTACTTCCTGAACTCTCATTATGCTTGTTCTCCCGGGAATTGTCCCCCAATCTTCTCCATAAATTAAAATTATTTTATCTCCTTTTTTTAAAAAAGTTTTTTTCTTGAGAAAATTTAAAATCCTCTTTATTTCTCCCACTCCCTTTCTTTGATAAATATTTTTAAACTTTAAATAAAAGGGATAAACTCCGAAAATCATTGTCAATTTTTCGACTAAAGGTTTATTGTCAACAAAAACAAAAATTGGCAGATAAGGCCGCAGTCTGGCAAGGGCGCGAGGGGTTATGCCTCTCCGAGAAAGGACTACAAAGGCCTTAACATTTTGTCTTTGGCAAAATTTACTTTTGTAAAGATGGAAAGCCCCGTAACAAATGGCCTCAGTTTGGGTTTTTATTTTGAAAGGAAGACTAAGGTCTTCCGGTTTCTGTTTCTCGATAAAACTGGCAATTTTTCTCAGAGTAGTTACCGCCAAATCAGGGTATTTTCCACCAGCTGTCTCAGCTGAAAGTAAAAGACCATCGGAAAGGTCATATAAGGCATTGGCAACATCGGAAATTTCCGCTCTGGTTGGTCGCCTATTTTCCACCATCGACTCTAAAAGATGGGTAGCAACAATAACTGGTTTTCCCTCTAATAGGCACTTTTTCGTAATTATTTTTTGATACAAAGGAA
>CAZWDF010000008.1:0-2638 GCA_964632335.1 uncultured Candidatus Saccharibacteria bacterium
CCAATTTGATTCGGGAAAATAAAGCCCATGAGCTGCCCTTGGTTATTGAAACTTCAGCCGAAATTGGGATGATATCTCTTAATAGGGCTCTGGCTAATTTAGTGAAAATGAAAGAAATCTCTTTGGAAAACGCCATCAATTATTCCTTGAATCCAGCCGAACTAAAAATGCTCGTAAGGTAACGCGATACTAATATACGAATGCATACGAATGATACGAATAAAAAATTGATTTATCCAAAATTGTCTTATCTTCTTACTGGAATTTGTTTTGAGGTTCATAATACACTTGGTCGTTATTCTAGAGAAAAGCAATACGCCGGAGCAATAGAGGAGAGACTAATTAATCTGAGCATTCCTTATGAGAAAGAGTGGGAAATTCCTAATACTGGGAATAAAGTTGATTTTTTAATAGATAAAAAGATTATCCTCGAGATAAAGGCAAAAAGATTTATCACTCGAGATGATTATTATCAAGCCCAAAGATATCTACAGGCTTCTGATATTCGGTTAGGGCTTCTTGTAAATTTTAGAAACCGCTATCTAAAGCCTGCGAGAATTGTTCGCATTGAGACAAGCGCTAAAAACAAATTCGTATAATTAGTATTCATTCGTATATTGGTATCGGTTGCATGAAGTACAATTACCAGGCTAGAACTAAAAAAGGAGAAGTTCAAACGGGAATTATTGAGGCTTCTTCTCGAGAAGCAGCCATTGTCCTTTTGAGAAAATATGGCCTCTACGTCACTATTTTAGAAGAAGCAACTGCTCTTCCTATTTATGCTAAAAGACTAAAACTTTTCGAGGGAATCACTCGCCAAGATATTGTTTTGTTTTCTCGGCAACTCTCAATAATGTTTAAATCTAAAGTCCCCTTGGTAGAATCCCTGAATGTTCTTTCTGGCCAAACAAGAAACCTCGATTTGAAAGAAAGAATTTTGGATTTGTCCGAGGATGTGGAGGGCGGAACTTCTTTTTCCGGAGCTCTCTCCCGGCATCCAGAAATTTTTTCCTCTTTCTATATCTCAATGGTAAAAGCCGGGGAAGTTTCTGGAACTCTTTCAGAATCTTTGGAATACCTGGCCGACCACTTAGAAAGGGAATATCATTTAACTAGTAAGATAAGGGGGGCCCTTCTTTATCCTGCTCTGATTGTTGTGGTTGTTCTTTTGGTCATAGCCATGATGATTTTTTTTGTTATTCCTAATTTAAGCGAGGTTTTAATTGGCAGCGGCTCAGAACTTCCTACTGCCACTAAAATAGTAATCAATTCGGCTGCTTTTTTAAGAAAATTTGGTTGGGTTCTTCTTTTAGTAATTTTGCTCTTAATATTTACCGCCTTTAGATATTATCGGAGTCAAAAAGGGAAAAAATTTTTCGATGGACTCTTTCTCAAAATACCGGTTATTGGCCCTTTTTTAAAAACGATTAATCTTGCTCTTTTTGCTGAAAACCTTTCCACCTTGATTTCGGGTGGTTTACCCATTGCTTCTGCTCTTCAAACTGTGGGAGAGATTGTTGGGAACAGCCGTTATAAAGAAGTTATTTTTGAGGCTAGAGACCGAGTTAGAAAAGGAGAGACAATTTCCTCAGTGCTATCTGCCGCTCCCGAGGTTTTTCCTCCGGTTTTTGTTCAAATGACGCTAGTCGGGGAAAGAACCGGGACTCTAGATAGTACCCTGATGAACATAGTAAATTTCTACAAAAAGGAAATAGACCGAACTATTGACAACCTTTTGAGTCTTTTGGAGCCCCTTTTGATTGTTATTTTAGGAGTGGTGGTGGCAGGATTAATGCTGGCAATTTTGCTTCCCCTTTATCAAATGGTAGCCCTTTAACCCAGCCCTTTCCTGTATTTTAACTAAAGTTATTAGAAAGGGCTGGGTTAACCCCGCCCTTTCTGTTTATGTTTTATGTCTATTTTTTGAAAAAACCAAAATTTAAATATATTTACATCGGTTTTACTGGTGACCTACAAAGAAGGATGAAACAACATAAGTAAGATAAACCAGATTATAAATTGATTTACTACGAAGCTTATTTTTCAAAGAAAGATGCGCGAGAAAGAGAGCGGCAATTAAAAAAATACGGTTCTTCTTTGGGGCATCTCAAAAAAAGACTATCTGATGGTTTAACCAAAATTTAGAAAGGGCGGAGTTCTCCCCCACTCTTTCTAGAGCTCGAAAATATGTTTAGGCTAAAAAGTATTAATGTGTCACGTTTTTCTCAAAATATCCTAAATTTTTTAGAAAGGGTGGGGTCGAAGTTTTCCACAGCTTGACCTCGTTAGAAGTTGTAATATAATGAAGTAAGAATAATTTTTTATAATATGTGTGGATAATTGAACTTCTAACGTGGTTGACTTAACTGAAATGTGGTATAATTAGGGAATAAAAAAACAAAGGTCGAACTTCAATTAACAATTAACAATTAACAATTAACAATGTTACAAATATTTACAAAGAAACATCGCGGTTTCACCTTGATTGAGTTGTTGGTGGTAATAGCTATCATTGGGATTTTAGCCAGTATTGTTTTGGTTTCTTTAGGTGGGGCCAGAACCAAAGCCAAAGATGCCTCGATCAAAGCCAATATGGACACAATGAGGTTAGCTTGTGAAATGAAGTATACTGATCAAC
>CAZWDF010000008.1:2738-20826 GCA_964632335.1 uncultured Candidatus Saccharibacteria bacterium
CCACAAAGTCCAATTGCGCCGGCACCTAAAAGAAGTTTTCGATTGGCTGGAATCAACTGGCCCCCCACCAAAATTTGGTGGGGGGCAGTTTTTCGTTTTACCCTCCTAAATTCTGAATGCTATGAAATTGTGTTATAATGATAATGTGTCAAGACCTATCTTTCGCCTTTCCCTGAGGACCCTAATGGCGCAAATTATTATGGAAAGGTCGAATTTTAATCAACAATTGATAATAAAAGATAAACAATGAAACGCAAAGGTTTTACCTTAATTGAGTTGTTAGTGGTAATAGCGATTACTGGGCTTTTAGCTGCCGTTATCTCGGTTTCTCTGAGTGGAGCCAGAGCCAAAGGCAAAGACGCCTCTATTAAAGCCAATATGGACACAATGAGGTTAGCTTGTGAAATGAAGTATACTGATCAACTAAGTTATACTACTCCTGCCAACTGTAACGCTGATACATCGTATGTCGCTGCAAAGGCTGCTGCGGTAGCCAGTGGCGCTGTATTTATTGAGAATATTACTGCGAGTGCCTATTGTATTCAGAGCACACTGAACGTAGCGGGAAGCTGGTGTCTGGATAGCACAGGTGCCGTTGGTTCAACCACGGTTAGTTGCAGTACCACAAAGTCCAATTGCGCCGGCACCTAAAAGAAGTTTTCGATTGGCTGGAATCACCTCCACCACTTTATGTGGATTTCCTATAGGTTTATCTTTTGAGTTTTAAACTCACCTTGTAAAATTTATTTTGGAAGTTCCTATAAAGTGATGGGGGTTTTCGTTTTAGCTAAAAATGCTAAAATTAAAGAATGGAAATTTTAGTTTATATTTTTGTCTTCTTTTTTGGATTAACAGTCGGCTCTTTTTTAAATTGCGTCATTTACCGTCTGGAGGAGGGGAAGAGTTTTTTAAAAGGGCGCTCTTTTTGTCCCCATTGTAAACATCAATTATCTTGGCAAGATTTGATTCCTGTTTTAAGCTTTTTAATTTTAAAAGGAAAATGCCGCTACTGTAAAAAACCAATCTCTTGGCAGTACCCAATTGTCGAAATAGCAACCGGGTTGCTATTTCTCTTAATTTTCAATTTTCAATTTTCAATTAGCAATTATCTAAACTTGATTTATTATTTGATAATCTCCACTCTTTTAATTGTCATTTTTGTTTACGATTTTAAACACTATGTTATCCCCGACAAAATAATCTACCTCGCCATCGGCCTTGCCCTAATTTATCAATTGTTTGGAATTTTGAATTTTGGTCATTGGGATTTGTTTAGAAATTGGAAATTAGAAATTGGGAATTTGCAGCCTTTGTTAAATCCACTAACTTCTGCAATTCTCGCTTCAGCCTTTTTTCTACTGATAGTTTTAATTTCTCACGGTCGCTGGATGGGAATGGGCGATATAAAGTTGGCTTTTCTTATGGGGCTCTTTTTATCTTCCTCTAAGATTTTAGTTGCCTTATTTTTAGCTTTTTTAGTTGGCGCTATAATAGGAGTAGGGCTGATTTTAAGTGGCAAAAAGACTCTTAAAAGCGAGGTGCCCTTTGGCCCATTTTTGGTCACAGGCACCTTTATTGCCCTTTTTTGGGGCGAAAATATTATTAAATGGTATTTAAATTTTTTTTAATGTCTAAATCTCAAAGAAGTTTTACTCTAATAGAAATAACAATAGTATTGGGTATTATCGGTTTGCTTGCTGCTATTGTTTTGGCTAACTACCGAGGAGGAGAAAGGCAATTTGCCCTTTTGCGTTCAACTCACCAGTTGGCTCAGGATTTAAGGCGAGCGGAAGAGATGGCGATATCTTCCCAGAAAACGCCACTAGGATGGGATACGGAAGGGGAAGTTTTTCCCCGAGGCGGCTACGGAATTTACTTTAAAATTGACCCGGAAGAGCCCGAGCATTATGAGATTATTTTGTTCGCCGATTGCGATAGGGAGGGTGATTATGATGATTTTTGGGGAGTCTCTACTTGCGGCGAGGCTACTCCTGCCTCCGGTCCCTTTCCTGAGTTTGGCAATTCTCGTGACGAAACAATTCCGGAGGCGCTTTCCTTAGAGGAGGGAATTAAGATATGCGACCTTTCTCCTTCTATTCCAGTTCTAGAGAAAGAAACTCTCCATATCACTTTCATTCCGCCCGATCCGGTCGTGCTTATTAATGGAGATTCTGCTATAGGCGGGGCTTCAATCACTCTTTGTTTAAAAGATGATGAAACTATCACCAGAACTGTTACCATCAATAAAGTTGGTCTAATTGACACTAAAAAACCATGAGAAAAAATAGTGCGGGGTTTACCATCTTAGAAGTAATTTTAGCCATCACCGTTTTAACTCTGGCAGCCGGAGGGAGCTTTATTTTAATCAGCCAAACCATAGGCTCCGTATCGGTTATTCAGTCAAGACTAACAGCTAGCTATCTTATCCAAGAGGGGTTGGAGATAGCGAGAAATATCCGTGATAGCAATTGGCTTAAAAATCAAACTTGGGACCAGGGGTTGCCGGCAGGGGACTGGGAAGCTGATTATACTACTACTAGTTTTGATGAGGATTGCGAAGAGCATTATAATTGTCATATCTATGACGATAACAGTTTTCTTAAAATTCCTGAAACTGATGAATTTTACAATTATTCTTCCGGAACGGATACAATTTTTAAGAGAAAAATCACCATTTCAGATAGCCAAATAGACAAATTTAAGGTTTCGGTTAAAGTCTTCTGGAGAGAAAAGGGACAGATTCGCTCGCTCGCTGCCCAAGAATATTTATATAATTGGTATGGCTACAAAGAGGAAATGCCAAAGGTTTGTTTCGATGTACAGGAGAATAATACCCAAGTCGAAGGTTGTGATGGACTATGCCAAGCTTGCCAAACTGGCACTTGCGGTTTTGCTGATGTCGATACCGATCCCGCCGGCGATGATTGTTCTGCCACTGATTGCTACACCGGAAATTGTAATGGTTCAGGTGCCTGCGGATATTATACAAGCGGTCAGCACGGTTGTCCGTCGGGTTACGAGTGCAACAGTAGCGGTCAATGTGTTGAAGTGGTGCAAGACGTTTGTTTCGATGTACAGGATAATGAACAAGCCGAAGGTTGTAATGGACTATGCCAGGCTTGTCAAAATGGCACTTGCGAGGTTGCAACTGCCGGGACTAACCCGGGAAATCTGTGTGGTACCACTGGGTGTTACACTGGCAATTGCAAAGGTGGCACGGCTGTCTGCGACTACTATACTTCCGGCGAAGGGAACTGCACCACTGCCTGCACTACCTGCGCTGGAGCCACTTCTGGCAGTTGCGTCAATATGTCTAATAACACCCAGGATGCCGAAGGTTCCTATCTCTGTAACGCTACCTGCAAGAAATGCAGCTCTGGCGTCTGCGGAAACCAAACCAATGCCGAAAATTTGTTTAGCCAATGTACTGCCGGAGGCGCAGGCACTGCCAGTGATGGCTGTACTTCCGATCTCTGCAATGGTGTGGGCGACTGCAACTACCAAACTACTGGTGAAGGCAATTGTCCTGTGTGCAAATTCTGTAGCGGGGCTACTTCTTTTGCCTGCGTGAACAGACCAGACGGAAAAGATACTACCTCACCAAACACATGCAACACGACTCATTATTGTTGCAGCGCGGGTACCTGTGCCTACAACGGAAGCTGCGGCGTCACCAACTTCGTGGAAATAGGGTGCGGCCAAACGGGGAGCCAGGGCTGCAGCGGCTACTGCGGGTACGCCGGTACCTGGTGCGGGTGTAGCGGAGGCACCAACCTGTCTACGAACTACTCGTGGCAAACGTGCACGAGCCGGTGCGCCGAGTGGAGCCCCCCCCTCACCTGTAGCTCGGCAGGCGCATTATGCACTAGCTGGGCCTGCCCATAGGAGTATGGGAAAGAAGATGGTGTTGACTTTGCTTTTCGGGTCTCCCTTACCCAAGGGCCAACCCTCGGGAAGATTCCCAACGAAACTTGAGTAGATAGAGGAAAAACACAGAATAAAAAACTAAGACGACTTTTATATAACCGGTACGGCAAATAAAAATTTTATGAAAAAGGGTTATACTTTAATTGAAATTTTGGTGGCAGTTGGTATTTTTACTATATTGATTGCTGCTCCCACCGGTTTTTTCGTTGGCTCCCTTAGGGGGCAACTAAAAACTCTGGCTTCTCAAAAACTTTTAGATAATACGTCTTACACCTTAGAATATATTAGCAGGTCTTTAAGAATGGCAAAGAAAGATACAATTGGAAGCTGTATTTCACCACTTGATTCTACAAATTATAGAAATTACGAAAAAACTGATTTTAGAGAATTAAATGGAATAGGTTATTCCGGGATAGGTATTAAATTCAAAAATTATCAAGAAGTTTGTCAGGAATTTTTTTTAGATGAGACTGAAGGACATGAGACAAAAGGCCAATTGATGGAATCAAAAAATGGAACGGCTCCAGTCGCTTTAACCTCAAATGAGTTAGAAGTAGTCTCTTTTAAAATTGGCTCCATTGATAGTTGGGGCCAGAATGATACCGACCAGCCCCGAGTAACCCTCTTTTTAAAAATAAAGGGAGGAAAGGGTCAAATGGAGGAACTCCAGCCCCTAATAAAAATTCAAACTACAATTTCTCAAAGAAACTTAGATGTGCCATACTAAAATCAAAAATCAAAAATCAAAAACCGAGCTTCCATTTATGGAAGCGAAGGTGAAGAAGAGGACTTCGTCCTCTTCGCCTATCAAAACTCAAAACTCAAGAGGTGTTGCGCTTTTATTTATAGTTTTGATTACCAGTTTGATTTTAGCTATTGGTTTGGGGCTCACTGTTCTTTTGATCCAGGGGATGAGAATAATGGGAGAGATTGGCTATTCAGTAGTTGCTTTTTATGCTGCTGATAGTGGCATTGAAGCTGCCGTTTACGACCTTTATCAACATCCGGCCCCAACTTCTACTCATTCCAATTTGTCTGATATTGCTGATTTGGGAGATGCCCAATATGATACTCAGGCAAAATGTTGTCATTTTGGATTTGAGGAATGTTCTTTTGGCGAGCCTGGTAATTCTGAAGATGGAAGACCCTCTTGCCCTTTAGTAGGAAGTGAGAATATTGGCTCTAATGACCCTAATAACCCTGATTATTGCAACACTACAAAATATTGCCTAAAATCTCGCGGCAGTTACCAAAGAGTAAAAAGAGCCATCGAAATCAACTACTAAGTAAATTTCTAATTCCTAATTACTAATGTCTAATGCCCAATTCCAAAATGACCAAAATTTTGGGCATTGGACATTTAGGAATTGGGAATTTTATTAGAAATTAGAAATTAGTCATTAGGCATTTAAGTTAGTATGACTAAACAGCAAACCAAACAACGTATCGAAAAATTAAAGAAACTAATAAATTACCACAGATACTTGTATCATGTTTTGAACAAGCAGGAGATTTCTGATGCTGCTTTGGATTCTCTAAAACACGAACTTTTTAAATTAGAGGAAATGTATCCCGAATTTATCACTCCTGACTCCCCGACTCAAAGGGTGGCTGGCAAACCTCTGGAGGGATTTAAAAAAGTTTCTCACCCTCTCCCAATGTTATCTATGGAGGACGTTTTTTCCGAAAAAGAACTTTTAGATTGGGAAGATTATTTAAAGCGGCTGGCTCCTTCGGTAGTCGATGAAGCTAAAGCTTTATCTCCACCTTCGCTTTTGCTACGCAAAAGCTCGGTATTTGATTATTTTGCTGAATTAAAAATTGATGGTTTTGCCATTTCCTTAATTTACGAAAATGGGTTATTTAGCTGCGGCTCAACCAGGGGAGATGGAAAAATCGGCGAAGACGTTACCCAAAATTTAAAAACAATTGAAAGCATTCCCTTAAGACTTCATATTCATGGAGAATTCTCGTCCAAGGAGATCGAAGAAAATATCAAAAGAAAAATCGAAAAGGGCGGAATTGAAATTCGAGGCGAGGTTTATATGGATAAAAAGGAATTTGAGAAATTTAACGAAGAACAAAGAAAAAAGGGATTGCCAACTTTTGCCAATCCCCGAAATTTGGCCGCCGGCTCCATCAGACAACTAAATCCAAAATTAGCTGCTTCCCGGCCTTTAAAATTTTTGGCTTATGATATTGTTACCGATTTCGGTCAGGAAAAACACTCCCAAGAACATCGGATTTTAACTGCTTTGGGTTTTAAAACCGACCCTGGCAGAGAATGTCAAAGTTTACAAGAGACTGTGGAATTTTGGCGGGAGGTGGCAAAAAAAAGAGAAACCCTACCCTTTCTAATTGACGGGATAGTGATTAATATCGATGACAATTCTTTATTCAAAAAAATGGGGGTAGTGGGTAAAAGTCCCCGAGGAAGTCGGGCTTTTAAATTCGCTCCTCAACAGGCGACAACGGTTATCGAAGATATAAAACTTCAGGTGGGAAGAACGGGAGCCGTTACCCCTGTTGCCCATTTGAAACCGGTTCAGGTCGGCGGGGTAACGATTACCCGAGCCACTCTTCACAATGAAGACGAAATAAAAAGATTGGGAGTGAAAATTGGAGATACGGTTATTGTCGGTAGGGCAGGAGATGTTATTCCCGACATTGTCAAAGTTTTGCCGGACCTTCGAACTGGTAAAGAAAGGGAATTTCATTTTCCAAAAAATTGTCCGGTTTGCGAAGCTAAATTAGAAAGGCCAGAAAGCGAAGTGATTTGGAGATGTCCGAATCCAAACTGCGGAGCCAGGAAAAGAGAATCTTTATATCATTTTACCTCAAAGAAGGCTTTTGATATCGAAGGACTGGGCCCAAAAATCATTGACCAGCTATTTGATGAAAATTTAATTTCCAGCGCCCCTGACCTTTTTGAGTTGAAAGAAGGAGATTTGATTCCGTTGGAGAGATTTGCCGAAAAGAAAACCCAAAATATCATTGAGGCAATCCAAAATAGCGAAAAAATTCCTCTGGTCCGTTTCATTTATGCCCTGGGAATTCGCCATGTTGGCGAAGAAACGGCTATTGCCCTGGCTAATTATTTATCGAGCGTTAGCGAAGATGGAGATGAAATGAAATTTCATCGACTTGGCAGTATCGAAAAATTAAAAAAAACAACCAAAGAAGAATTAGAAAGAATTCCCGACATTGGGCCGGAAGTTTCAAAAAGCATTTATGATTTCTTTCAAGAAAAAAGAAATCAAAAACTAATTGACGACTTAATTAGAGCCGGAGTAAAAATTCTAACTCCGGAAAATCCGCCAGCTGGCGGAGGTAGAAAACTGGCTGGCGAAACCTTCATTATCACCGGAACCTTGGAGACAATGAGTCGTTCGGAAGCCGAAAAGAAAATTCGCCTCATGGGAGGGCATCCGGGAAGTTCTCTCTCCAAACAAACGGACTATTTAGTAACCGGCAAAAAACCGGGTTCTAAACTCGAAAAAGCCAAAAAGTTAGGAGTGAAGATAATAGGGGAGAAAGAATTCCTTAAAATAATAAAATGATTCATCATCTCAAGAAACTCGATTGGATTTTAATTGTTTCTACTCTTTTTTTGGTGGGGATTGGGTTATTCTCAATTTATAGTTCTTCCCTGGGGAGGGGGGATTTTTTAAATTTTAAAAAGCAAATTATTTTTTTAGGGCTCGCCCTCTTTTTGATGTTCCTTTTCAGTTTTTTTGACTGGAGAGGGTTAAGGGAAAATCCCTATTTAATTTTAATTCTTTATTTTCTTTGTCTATTTGGGCTTTTGGGCCTATTCTTTTTCGCTCCAGAAATTAGAGGAACTAGAAGTTGGTATAAATTCGGTCCTCTCGCTCTCTCTCCGATAGAATTTACTAAAATTGTTTTAATTATTTTATTAGCAAAGTACTTTTCAATGCGCCACATTGAAATGTATCGGATACGACATATTTTACTTTCCGGAGCTTATATTCTACTTCCAATCGTTTTAATTTTTCCTCAGCCGGACTTAGGTCAGGTCTTAATCCTGATTGCTTTGTGGGTAGGGGTACTACTTATTTCTGGAATAAAACTCCGCCATTTCTTAATTTTAGTCTTATGTTTCCTTTTAATTTCAATCTTAAGTTGGTCTTTTTTATTGATGGACTATCAGAAAGAAAGAATTTTAAGTTTTCTTTTCCCCTATGACCCGCTGGGAGTAAGCTGGAGTCAGAATCAGGCAAAGATAGCCGTAGGTTCGGGAGGAGTTTTTGGCCAGGGTTTAGGTTCGGGCTCTCAAACCCAATATGGTTTTTTACCTGAACCTCAGACCGATTTTATTTTTTCAGCCATTGCTGAAGAAACGGGGCTTCTAGGCGTATCGGTTCTACTTTTTCTTTTTTCAATTTTGTTTTGGCGAATTATGAAAATTGCCATTGATAGCCAAACCAATTTTCCCCGTCTCTTTGCCTCCGGCCTTACTATTATTTTAGTGTCTCAAACTTTCATCCATATCGGTATGAACCTCGGTCTTTTGCCGATAATCGGAATTCCTTTACCTCTAATAAGTTATGGTGGCAGTAGTTTGATAGCTACATTTATCGGATTAGGGATATTACAGAGCATCAAAACTCACTAACCCCCACCAAATTTTGGTGGGGGAGTTTTCCACAGTTGGCACCCTTTTTTTGAGTGTTTTTTATTTGTATAATAAGATAATCTGTGGGTATCTTGGATATCCGATACAAAGTTAATCATGGATAACAATTCAAATTATATTTCTTTGCAAGAAGCGGCAAAAAACTGCTCATATTCGCAGGAATATTTAGGTTTGCGAGCCCGACAAGTTTGGCAAAAAATATGTTTTATATTTTTATAGCCGCCTTCGGGGGCGGTTTCATCAGGGGTTTAGTTGGCTTTATCAAGCACCAGTTTTCTTATAAAGAGGTAAAGTTTAAACCGGGATATTTTGTCGGCATGATGCTCGCTTCGGGAATGATTGGATTATTGTCGGTTTGGGCAATTAAAGGAGTGGGATTTACTTTTGAAAACGCTTTTACTCCCGCCTTATCTTTTCTCATCGGCTATGCTGGCGGAGACTTTATTGAAAACATTTACAAAATCATAATTAAAAAAGCCTCGATTTATACTGAATAAAGTTTGTTGACGGTTTCTCTTTAGTTTCGAGGTCTTTGTTAAACTTGACAAAATTTATAAAAAAGAGTAAACTGAAATTTAGTGATTTTTAGAAATTTAGCTCTATAAACTCGGTTTTCACTACTTAGAGAATTTTTAAGTATTTTTTTATTCGTCATTTTAAATATGTTGCCTCGGGCGACACGCAAGTTAAGTTACTCGGGCATCTTGCCTTACTGCGAAATGCTCCCTTCGGCAAGCGCCCTCGCTCTTCTTAATGCGAAGTGTCCCCCTCGGCAACTGCCCCCAAGCTTAATAGTTGCCACCTTTTATGGAGAAAATTAAAATTAAAAATTTTGGCAAGGCCAAGGTTTTTCTCCCTCTGCCTTATTTATTGAGTTTAGAGAAAGAGAGCTGGAAAGTTTTTTGGGAAAGGGATTTAAAGGAATTATTCCAAGAGGTTTCCCCAATCCGAGATTATACCGGAAAAGAGCTAGAGCTCTGGTTTTTAGATTATAAATTGGATACGCCTAAATATAAAACTGATTTGGAGGCAAAGTTAAATGACGATTCTTATGAGGTCTCTCTACGAGTCAGAACAAAGTTAGTTAATCTAAAAACTAAAGAAATCAAAGAGCAAGAAGTTTTTTTAACTGATTTCCCCTTAATGACCGAGAGGGGAACTTTTATTGTTAATGGGGTAGAGCGAGTGGTAATTGCGCAGCTGATTCGTTCACCAGGAGTTTTATTTACCAGCCAGGCTGTATCGGGTAGGCAAAATTTTGGCGGGAAAATCATTCCCAATCGAGGGGCCTGGTTAGAATTTGAAACCGAGCCAGCCGGCTTTATTGGAGTAAAAGTTGATAGGAAAAGAAAGCTAGCAGTGACTTGTCTCTTGAGGGCTTTGGGAATTGATAAAGACCTTTCTATTCGAGAACTTTTCCAAGACGTAAATAAAGGAGAGGTAGATTATATTGAAGAGACTTTAAAGAGAGACACAACCCACAATCAGGCTGAAGCCCTGGTTGAGATTTATAGTCGGTTAAGACCGGGTGACATGGCCACTCCTGATACCGCTCGAGAGCTAATTTGGAATATGTTTTTCAATTTTGAGAGATATGACCTCTCGAAAGTTGGACGCTGGCGTACGTACCAACGTCTCCCAGAATTAAAAAAATCCGAAATCCGAAATCCGAAATCCGAAACAAATCCAAAATCCCTGCCTGACCGGCAGGCAGGCAAAATCCAAAATCCAAAACTTGAAGAGAAGATTAGCGTATCGGATAGGGTTTTGAAGTTAGAGGATGTTATTGCCACCATCCGAGAGATAATTCGCTTAAATAATGACCCGGAGGGGAAGCCTGACCAGATTGACCATTTAGGCAATAGAAGGGTAAGGACTTTGGCTGAGTTTTTACAAAATAGATTAAGGGTGGGGTTGATGAGAATGGAAAGAATAATTAAGGATAGAATGTCAACCTTAGACCTTTATACCTTAACTCCGGTTCAACTCATTAACCCTCGGCCGGTGATGGCAGTGGTAAAAGAATTTTTCACTTCCTCACAGATATCTCAATTTATGGATAATGAAAATCCTCTGGCCGAATTAGAACATAAAAGAAGGTTGTCGGCTACCGGTCCTGGCGGTTTAACCCGAGAGAGAGCCGGGTTTGAAGTCAGAGATGTCCAACCTTCCCACTACGGTCGAATTTGCCCAATCGAAACTCCTGAAGGACCCAATATCGGATTAGTCGGACATATGGCTTCCTATGCTCGAATCAATCCCTATGGTTTTTTAGAAACTCCCTATTTCAAAGTTGAAAAAGGAACGGTGACATCTGACATTCACTATCTCAATGCCTATGATGAAGAAAGGTATAATATCGCTTCGGGAACTGTTCAAATTGATGGGAAAGGAAATATTGTTTCTCAGTTGGTTGAAGCAAGGATTAAAGGCGAGCCAGGCGTATCGGATAGAGATAAAATTGATTATATCGATGTTTCTTCAGAACAGTCAATTTCAATTGCCACCTCTTTAATTCCCTTTTTACAAAATGACGACGCCAACCGAGCCCTGATGGGTTCAAATATGCAGCGTCAATCGATGCCTCTTTTAAAACCAGAACCGCCTCTGGTAATGACCGGGATAGAAGAAAGAGTGGCCAGGGACTCGGGACAGGAGGTGATAGCCGAAGAAGATGGCACAGTAATAGAAGTTGACGCAAACCACATTAAAGTCAGGGGCCGAAAGTCAAAAGTTGTAAATTATGACTTGAGGACTTTTATTAGGACTAATCAGTACACTTGTTTCCATCAAAAACCAATAGTTAAAAAATGGGAAAGTATTAAAAAGGGAGACATTTTGGCCGATGGCGGAGCGATCTCCCAGGGGTATTTGTCTTTGGGCAGCAATATCTTAGTTGCCTTTTTACCTTGGCGTGGCGGAAATTTTGAAGATGCCATTTTGATTTCTGAAAGATTGGTTAAGGATGATACCTATACCTCAATTTATATTGATAGTTTTAGTTGCGATGTTAGGGAAACAAAATTGGGGCCAGAGGTTACCACCTGCGATATTCCCAATGTCTCAGAAGAAAAATTAAAAGATTTGGATGAGGAAGGAATTATTAGAATCGGGGCTGAGGTCGGACCGAATGATATTTTGGTTGGAAAAATCTCTCCGAAGGGAGAGACAGATTTAACTGCTGAAGAAAGATTATTAAGAGCAATTTTTGGGGAAAAGGCCAGAGATGTTAAAGACACTTCCCTTTTAATGGAACACGGGAAGCAAGGAAGGGTAGTAGGGGTGAAGGTTTTTTCCCGAGAATTGGGTCACAGATTGGAACCAGGAGTGATAAAAAAAATTAAGGTTGAAGTGGCAGAAATTAGACCCATTCAAGCCGGAGACAAACTTTCCGGCCGTCATGGAAACAAAGGAGTGATTTCAAAGGTCTTACCGGTAGAAGAGATGCCTTTTATGGAAGATGGGACTCCGGTGGATATGATTTTAAATCCCCTAAGCGTAGTTTCTCGAATGAATCTCGGCCAGATTTTAGAGACTCATCTGGGTTGGGCAGCCAAAAATCTTGGATATTATGCTGTTTCTCCGGCTCTCTCTGGCGCCAATGAGAAAGATATAAAAGAAGAATTGAAGAGGGCTCAACTTTCTGAGGATGGCAAGGTTGCTCTATTTGACGGCAGAACCGGTCTTCCTTTCCCGGAAAAGATTACCGTAGGTTGGATTTATATGATGAAATTAATCCATATGGTTAAAGATAAAATCCATATGCGCTCAATAGGTCCTTATTCTTTGATTACCCAACAGCCCTTGGGCGGAAAGGCCCAGTTTGGAGGCCAGAGATTTGGGGAAATGGAGGTTTGGGCTTTGGAAGGATACGGAGTAGCTCATATCTTGCAAGAAATGCTAACTATAAAATCTGATGATGTTTCGGGAAGGGCGGCAGCTTACGAAGCAATATTGAAAGGGGAGGAAATAAAAGAGTCAAATGTCCCGGCCTCCTTCAATCTTTTAGTTGCAGAATTAAAATCACTTGGGTTAAGCGTCGAGGTTAAGGAAAAACCCAAAGACCAGGGGTCTTAAATGTCTAATTCCTAATTGACCTAATGTCTAATCAATGTCTAATGCCCAATGACCAAATGACCGAAAATTTAGACATTAGACATTTAGAAATTGGGATTTGATTAGAAATTAGAAATTAGAAATTAGTCATTAGTCATTTTCAAATATGCGAGTTGAAGATTTAGAATCAATAAGAATAAAATTGGCCTCACCTGAGGATATTTTGGGTTGGAGTCATGGCGAAGTGACAGAGCCAGAAACCATTAATTATCGAACCCAGAGGGCGGAGAAGGACGGTCTTTTTTGTGAAAAAATTTTTGGACCGGAAAAGGATTATCAGTGCTATTGCGGGAAATATCGGGGAATAAAATATAAAGGGATAATTTGCGACAGGTGCGGAGTGGAAATAACCAAATCTCAGGTCAGGCGAGAAAGGATGGGCCATATTCTTCTTGCCAGTCCGGTTTCTCATATCTGGTTTTTAAGAGGAGTTCCCTCAAGAATGGGGATGATTTTGGATATTCCGATGCAGCAATTGGAAAAGGTGATTTATTTTGCTGTTCATATTATCACCAATGTTAATGAGCCGGCAAAGAAAAAGATCTTAGAAGAGATTGAGAAAGAATACAAGATAAAAATCAAAAACTTGCTCCGTACCGAACCGAAGGTTCTGGTGCGGGGTCAAAAATCCCCGAAGGACCCCCCACCAAAATTTGGTGGGGGGCCTACGGGACAGGTAAAAATCAAAAAGAACAGTCGAAAATTAAAAACTGCTTTACAGGAGTTAAAGGTGTCCAGAGATAACGCCCGAGAAGAAATTTTGAGTTTGAAACCCTTAAAAATTCTCTCTGAGATTGAATATCATAACCTTTCTTTGAAATGCGGAGAAGTTTTTGAAGCCGGGACCGGAGCTGAAACTCTTAGAAAAATTTTTGAAAAGGTTGATTTAAAAAAAGAGATTTCAAATTTAAAAAAAGAATTAGAAGCGGTTGCTCCTTTGAATCGGAGGAGAATTTTAAGAAGATTAAGAATTTTTCAAGGAATGGAAATGGCTAAAATTCGGCCAGAATGGATGTTTTTAACAGTTTTGCCTGTTTTACCACCTGACCTGCGACCGATGGTCCAGTTAGACGGAGGAAGATATGCCTCTTCTGACTTAAATGACCTTTATCGAAGAGTAATTAACAGGAATAACCGATTAAAATATCTTTTGGAAATTAATGCCCCGGAAGTTATTGTCAGAAACGAAAAAAGAATGTTGCAAGAAGCCGTCGATGCCTTAATTGATAATGGGATGAGAAAGGGAACAATGGTTCAGGCCACTACCGGCGGAAGGCGGCTATTGAAATCCCTGGCTGATATACTCAAAGGAAAACAAGGAAGATTTCGCCAAAATCTTTTAGGAAAAAGGGTTGATTACTCTGGTAGGTCGGTGATTGTAGTTGGGCCCGAGTTAAAACTGAACCAGTGCGGCCTCCCCAAGAAAATGGCTCTGGAACTCTTCAAACCCTTCGTCATCAAAAAAATTTTAGACAGGGAATTGGCCTATAACGTCAGGGGAGCGGCAAGATTAATTGATGAAGAAACTGACGAAGTCTGGGCTATGTTAGAAGAGGTAGTGAAAGATAAACTGGTTTTGCTAAATCGGGCTCCCACCTTACATAGATTAGGTATCCAGGCCTTCCAGCCAGTTTTAGTTGAAGGAGAAACCATTCGAATTCACCCCCTGGCCTGCAAGGCCTTTAATGCTGATTTTGATGGAGACCAAATGGCTGTTCACCTTCCACTATCTACTAAAGCTCAAAAAGAAGCTAAAGAGATTATGCTGTCTAGTCTCAATCTTTTAAAGCCAGCCACCGGGCTGCCAGTTTGCAGTCCGAGCCAGGACATTGTTTTGGGTTGTTATTGGTTAACCGAGATTAGAGAGGGGGAAAAAGGCGAAGGGAAGGTATTCGGTTCACCAGAAGATGCCATTATGGCTTATGAATTAGGCGACATTGATTTAAGGGCCAAGGTTCGAGTGCGACTACCGCTGAAACCAGTTATTAAGAATAAACCTGAACCTGCCTTTTTTGAGACCTCGGTCGGTAGAATTTTATTTAATGAGTCCCTACCTGAAGACTTCCCTTTCCAAGATGACTGGTTTAATTCTAAAAAACTGGAAAAATTGGTCAGTAGAATTACCGTTAGATACCCGGCCGAGAAAGTGAAAGAGACCTTAGACAAAATTAAAGATTTAGGATTTGAGTATTCTACTCGTTCAGGTATTACCTGGGGGATGGATGACTTGATTGTTCCTCCAGAAAAACCGAAAATTTTAGAAGAAGCCGAGAAAGAATTAGAAGTAGTTAAACTACACTTTAAAAAAGGTTTACTTTCCAAAGAAGAAAAGACGGCCAAAATCATTGAAATTTGGACCATGGCAAAATCAAAAATTGAAAAATTGGTACCTAAAACCTTATTAGCAGCTTCAAGTCCTGTCTATTTTATTGTTGAGGCCGGAGCCAGGGGTTCTTGGTCTCAACCGGTTCAAATGGCCGGAATGAAAGGCCTGGTTATTAACCCTATGGGTCAAATCATTGAGTTACCGGTGAGAAGTTCTTATAAAGAAGGATTTGATGTTCTGGAATATTTCATTTCTACTCACGGAGCAAGAAAAGGAACAGCTGACACCGCCCTCCGGACTTCAGCTGCAGGTTATTTGACCAGGCGTTTGGTTGATGTTAGCCATGAGGTGGTGATAGGCGAGGAAGATTGCCGGGACAAAGAGGGAGTGGAAGTTTTCCGAGAAGATAGCGAGGAAATAGGCCAAAGTTTTATTTTTAAAATTGTCGGAAGGGTGGCTGTCGAGGATATTAAATCTGAAATCGGGGAAGCGAAGTCCGGGACTAAAAGAAAAAAAGTTATTGTAAAGAAAGGGGAAATTATTGACTGGGAAAGGGCAGAAACTATCGAAGAGGCAGGAATTAAGAAAGTTAGAGTTTACTCTCCTTTAAGTTGCCAGTCGGTTAGGGGAATTTGTCAGAAATGCTATGGGTGGGATTTGGGCAGGAATCAATTAATTAAACTCGGTGAGGCGGTGGGAGTTGTGGCTGCTCAGGCGATTGGCGAGCCGGGAACCCAATTAACATTAAAAACTTTTCACACCGGCGGAGTGGCTGGGGGAGAGGATATTACCTTCGGTCTGCCCCGAGTCCAGGAAATTCTTGAAGTTCGTCTTCCGAGAGGAAAAGCCGAGATGTCTCAAGTTGACGGCGAAGTTTTAGAAATAACGCCAGAAAAAATAATAAGGATAAAATCTAAATTTCAAAACCCCCGCCCCAAAGGGGCGAGGCTCGCCCAACATAATTGGGCGGCAAAATCAAAAATTGTTGAATATAAAATTCCAGAAAGAGCGGCTGTTTGGGTAAGTCCGGGAGACAGGGTTGAGAAAGGCCAACCTCTTTGCGAGGGAAGTTTGGACCCAAAAGAGGTTTTGCAATTGGTCGGTAAGGCTTTCGCCCAACGTTATATTGTTAAGGAAATTCAAAAAATTTACGCTTCTCAAGGGGTGGCAATTCATGATAAGCACATCGAGGTAATTTGTCGGCAGATGTTTTCCCGAGTCAGAATTAAAGAGGCTGGCGACTCTCATTTTTCTATTGGTGAGATTATTGAGCGAGCAAATTTTCTTGAAGAAAATGCTAAATTAAAAAAAGACAAAAGAGAAGTAGCTAAAGGGGTGTCGATCTTGCTTGGAATTTCGAGGGTATCCTTAACTACTGATTCCTTTTTGTCAGCCGCTTCTTTTCAGGAAACCTCTCGAGTTTTAATCAGAGCAGCAATTGTTGGGAAAGAAGATAAGCTAAGAGGTCTTAAAGAAAATGTAATTATTGGAAAGCTAATTCCAGCTGGAACGAATTTTAAGAAATAGTCAAAACTGTGTTAGAATAAAAGAGATATGAATAAAAAGAAGCGGAATAAAAAAATCTTCGAGAAAGGAAGAAGAAAATCTTTTCATTTTTCCCTACCAGAAGAAGGTAAAAGAAAGATTTGCGGAGTTTTAACGTTTATCTTAGCAATAATTGTTACCCTGAGCTTTTTTAATTTAGCTGGGTTCGCCGGGAAGCTAATTTTTTCCGTTCTCGCTTCTTTAATTGGAAGAGTCGTTTTTCTTTTACCATTAATCCTGGTTTTAGGGGGGTTAATTTTTTTTGTTACCCCATACAAGAAATTTTTGGGAGGAGTAATTATTTCCTCTCTCTTCCTAATTTTAGGAACATCTGGTATCCTCGAGAGCATAGCACCTGGTTTAAAACTGGCAGGTTTTGCTGGATATGTTGCCGGGCCCTTGTTAAAATTTTTTGGATTTTTGGTGACCCAAATCATCTTTGGAGGAGTCATTATAATTGGCGGACTGATTTTCTGGTATTTATTAAAACAGCCAGCCATTAGAGATAGATTTTCAAGCGAAACTTCTCTTGTCCCAACCGAAAAAGAAAAAACACCCACTTTTTTCCGAAAAATTTTTGCCCCTAAATTCACAGTTAAAAAAGTTGAGCCATCGCCTACTGCTGTCATAGCTGGAAGAGAAACAAAGGGGATTCGAGAGCCCCTTCTGGGGCTGAAAACAAAACCAGTAGGAGGTGGGGGGGAATATCAACCCCTCCCTGTGGATTTATTAGAAGCTGAAAGAGGAATGCCTTCAGCCGGCGATACCAGAACAAACTCAGCAATTATCAAAAAAACCTTAGAAAATTTTAATATCCCAGTCGAGATGACAGAAATAAGCATTGGACCAACGGTTACTCAGTATGCTTTGAAACCAGCCGATGGAATAAAGCTCTCCAAGATTACCACCTTATCTAACGACCTGGCCCTGGCTTTAGCTAGTCATCCGATACGGATTGAGGCGCCGATTCCCGGTAAACCTCTGGTCGGGATCGAAGTTCCAAATCGGGTTAGAACTCAAGTTAGATTAAAGGATTTAATTGCCAACCCTCAGTTTCAAAATGCTCCTTCTAATTTGATTTTCGTTTTAGGAAGAGACGTATCGGGAAATCCGATATACGCCGATTTAGCCCGGATGCCCCATTTACTAGTGGCAGGTAGTACCGGAACGGGGAAAACAATATTTTTAAATAGCTTAATTTTGTCTCTTCTCTATCGAAATTCGCCGGAAATTTTAAGGCTTATCTTAATTGACCCAAAAAGGGTTGAATTTCCGGTCTATAACGACTTACCTCATCTCCTTTGTCCGGTCATCCTCGACCCTCAAAAAACGATTAATGCTTTAAAATGGTTAATTCTAGAAATGGAAAGAAGATTTGATTTATTATCTGAAGAGAGAGCCAGAGATATAGCTAGTTTCAATGAGATAGTATTGAGAAATGAGGAAGAGGGTGAAATGATGCCCTATATTGTTTTAATTATTGACGAGTTGGCTGATTTAATGGCTGCCCGAGGCCG
>CAZWDF010000009.1:0-20595 GCA_964632335.1 uncultured Candidatus Saccharibacteria bacterium
TTTTATCACAGCTATTGTAGAAATTCAAGAATTATTGTAGATTTGATGGTATGAAAGAATTGTTGGAAAAAAACAATTTAATAAGGCTGCCGAAAATTGGGGAGATTATTGAGGGGAAAGTTATTGGCAAAGAAAGGCAGGGCCTTTTTTTAGACTTGGGAGCTTTGGGGACGGGAATAATTTACGGAAAAGAATTTCAGGAAGCTAAAAATGAATTAAAAAACCTAAAAATTGGAGATAGCGTTTTTGCCAAAATAATCGACCTGGAAAATGAGGAAGGTTACATTGAGTTATCAATCAGTCAGGCCTCTAACGAGTTAATTTGGGAAGGATTATCCCTAAAAAAAGAAAATGGAGAAGTTATCGTAGTTAAAATTTCAGGAGCTAACCGAGGAGGTTTATTAACCGAAATCTCAGGAATTCCCGCCTTTTTACCTGTTTCCCAATTAGAAAGCTGCCATTATCCCCGAGTAGAAGGGGGGGATATGGCTAAAATCTTAAAAGAGCTCCAAAAGTTTGTTGGTAAGGAAATGGAGGTAAAAATTTTTGACCTCTCTAAAAAAGAGAAAAAATTGATTTTATCTGAAAAGATAAAAGAAATTGAGAGAATAAAAGAGGTTTTAAAAAATTATAAGGTGGGAGAGGTGGTTGAGGGAGAGATTACCGGCATCACTGATTTTGGAGCGTTTGTGAAATTCTTGCCCTCCGACTTGTCCGCCGTAGATTTATCGGAGGCGGAAGCTAAAGCTGAGGAGAGTGGTCCGGCCCTCGAAGGCCTAATTCACATTTCGGAGTTGGATTGGAAAATCATCGAAGACCCATCCGAAGTTGTAAAAGTTGGGGAAAAAGTAAAAGCAAAAATTATTGAAATTTCCGGGGAAAAAGTCTCCCTTTCTTTAAAAGCCCTGAAAAAAGACCCCTGGCTGGAGATTGAGGAAAAATACAAGAAGGGGAATATAGTTTCAGGAAAAGTAACCAAATTTAATCCTTTTGGTGCCTTTGTCCGAATTACTCCCGAAATTCAGGGATTATGCCATATTTCTGAGTTTGGGACAAAAATAAAAATGGCTGAACGATTAAAGATTGATAAAAATTATGATTTTCAGATTCTGGAAATCCAGAAAGAAGAACACCGCATGAGTTTAAAATTAGTTGAAAAAGAGTAAACTTGACAAAAGAGAAATTATAATCTATAATTTAAACAGTTCGGGAATATAGTAGTTTCCCTTTATAAATTAAATAATAAGGAGGTGTAAAAGTGTCCGACGAATTGGAGAAGAGAGGAATTAAACTGGAAGTGATTCTTGGTAAAGAAAGATTAATACTGGAAGAAGATGGATACTTATTAAGTCAAGAGAGAATTGGATCAGAGCAATTTGGATTAAGATGTTCGATACCAAAGAGAGAAAAATTAATGCCGTTATGTTTTAATGTTGACGGGAACAAGAATATTACCCTGATGAAACTACGATCGGAGGATGAGCGTTTCAGTGTTTTTTCGAAAAAAATCTCGGTAACCAAGACTGACTTCAATATTCTGACCACTCATTATCCTGAGAACAATCTAAGAATTCTCTTTCCGGAAGAAAAAGGAAGGTTTGAAATCTGGGAAGTAGCCATTGTCTCCCAGGATGGATTGTTTTTCCTGACCGAACAAAAGACATATGAGGCTCAGTGTTTTAGGGAAGATAATGGAGAGATGATTTGTCCTCGCTTTGAAACTAAAACCCACTGGCCGCAGTTGATGACAGTAGTCAAGCCAATTTTAGAGAAAGAGGAGCTTCCACCGATTCCTAAAAACACTCCCCCCTCTCCTACCAAAGCTATGGGTTTCCCCAAAAACCATGGAAAGGTAGTCTGGTGGAACTTAGCTCAGGGTTGGGGTGAAATTGTTCTTGATGAAAAAGGAACTACCGCCAAAGTTCACTGGAAAGGAATTCTTCCAAATCCTAAGAGAAGGTTAAAAAGTCTCCTTCCCGGTCAAACAATAAGCTATCGAAAATTGGACCAAGCCCGAGGGAGAACCGGTTTTTTGCTTGAAGCTAAGAAGGTTAGTCCTTTGGAAAGGGAGGAAAAGAATGCTAACTGCTAGAGATTATTGGCTTTTAATTAAAAAATCGGTTAAGTTTCGGGCCGCTACACCCAAAAAACCAAGGAGGCAAGAGAAAGTAGTTATCCTAATCGATTGGGAAAATCTCTTGCAAAGCATGGGACCGAGGATCGAGAAAAAACTATCAGTTTCTGAGATTTTTCTTAAACTAATTAAGAGGGTTAGCCAGGAGATAGGTGAAATTGTCAACGTTTTTATCTTCGCTCCCCCTCATTTAGCTTCTGTTTGGGGAGAAACATTCTATAATCAAGGATTCTTCATTATCAGTTGTCCGAAAGTGACTGATAAAAAGGGAGGGACAAAAGATACAGTCGATGAAATCCTTTTAGATTTTGGAAGGAAAATGATTCAGAATATGAATCTATCTCATCTCGCTATTGGGACTGGGGATAGAGACCTGAGTCGTTTGTACCAAGATGTAATCTTGAAAGGATTGAAAATTGTTACCATCGCCGCTTCGGAAAAATCCCTTTCTTCTAAGTTAATCCCATTGAGTGATACAATTATAATTCTATCCACTTTGGAAAAAGGGCAGGAGTAAAAACTCCTGCCCTAAATTATTTTAACCTTGACAAATTTGCTTTATTCTGCTATATTATAAATAGTTCTTAATAGAACTCTTGCTCGGGTTGCTAAATCTAAGGAGGTGATTAAGTTGTCGAAACAAAAGATGCATAGTGTCAAACCGAAAGACCTGAAAGAAACCTTCCGAGAAAAGGAGACAACTGAAGTTTTTCAGTTGCCTGCTCTAGAGAATCATGTTGTCGATTTGAGTGTCTTTACTCCCGAGATGGCCGAGATAAAAGCCAAGGAGCTTCGAGAAAACGAAGTTCCTAAGTTAGAAGAGGAGATAAAAGCGGCTCTGACCTGGCTGGATGCCCTAGCTTTGGGCGACCGAGATAAAAGGGAGGTGATGGAATATACCGTGAAGCAATCTGGGGAAAAACATCCCCAAGAATGGCTTCAGGAAATTCTCAACCATCCCTTCTCTCCCTATCGTCGAACAGCCCGGATTACTCTTTACCGATTTTACTTCCAAAAGGAGGTGAGATCTAAAGAGGAGGTTCAGAATTTGCTAAGTCTTCTCTGTAAACAGGGTTATCTCGTGGAGAAAGAGGAAGGACCTTTTAATGCCTATCAAAAGGCCTATGGTCTTCCACCAAAGGCAGCTGAGGTTTTGGAGGGAGAGCCCGAACTTTTCCAACTGACCAGGAGCTTCAATGATATATTATGGCGAGTCAGACTAGCTGAGAAAAAAACCGCTAAGGAGAAGGGTAAAACTCTCCTCTCCCAAGGAAAACTCTCTTGGAAAGAATTCCTTGATGGGAAAGAGGGTCTTTTCGCGGTTGAAATACCAGCTGAAAGGGAGGCTCGCCGCAGTGGGGGAACTCTCTTAGTGAGAAACGATGGCAAAAGAGTTTTTCCTCTTGAGGCAGCGGGAGGATTCCAAGAGGCAATTGAGGAAGCAAAGAAAATGGGAGTTTTCCTTTTGCTTCAAAGCCTTTCTTGGGAAAGACTACCCTATATCAGGGGGATGGATCCCCAAAAAGGAGCGAAAATTACTCTCCTGTGGTATCTCCTCAAAGACGGAATCTCCCCACTCAAAGAGAGGGAAACTCGTCAGGCTCTCCGAGAAGAGATGAAGGCTACCGCAACCCTTACCCCTGAAGAGTTCTTCTTAGAGAGGAAACCCGGTGTTGCTTTCGTTGAATACGAAGGTACCGGGAAATGGGAAATTCCTTCAGGGGAAGAGAGAAAGGAAACCCAAATCGAAAACCTCTTTTTCTCGGTTGAGCGCCAGGAAAAAGAGGGCCAGTCGATAATTCGGCTGGTCACAATTCCACCTTGGTTAAAAGAGTTCTTCTCTAATTGCCAAGGCGAATTCAGAGAAGGAGAAAGGTTTGAAGGAATTCCTAAACCCCTTCAATCTGTTCTCCGAGGCATCTGGGGCCAGGTCCAAAAGCATGCCCAGATTGGAAATCACGCTAGCTAGCCTAACTATTAAAATAGCAACCCGAGCAAGAGAAAAGGCGCTACTAAAACAGCGCCTTTTCTATTTGATTTTTTGAGAAATTTTTGCTATATTTTAATTGATGAAAAACTTAGCGAAAAATTTTGTTTTTGTTTTATTGATTTTTCTGGTGATTTCCGGCGTTTTTACTTTATTTCAGCAACCATTTGAAAAAGAAAAAGAGTTATCGCTCACTCAATTAGTTGAAGAAATCAATCAAGGAAAAATTAAAAAAATTACCGTTTCTGGAAATGAACTCGAAATTATTTATCAAGATGATTCAAAGGCAAAATCCAGAAAAGAAACTGAAGCCGCTCTGTCAGAATCTTTAATCAATTACGGTATAGATAAGGAAAAATTAGCTAAAGTAGCAATTGAAACGAAAGAGGCCGGTGGAACCTGGACATGGTTGGGACCAATTTTATTTGCCGTTTTGCCTCTTTTACTTTTTGGTTTCTTTTTCTGGATGATTTTTCGCCAAGCCAAAACCGGAGCCATGCAGGCTTTTGATTTTACCAAAGCCAGAGCGAGGTTATTTGGAGCTGAAGGTCATCCTAGAGAAAAAATCACTTTTAAAGACGTGGCGGGTTTACAGGAAGCAAAACAGGAATTAATGGAAGTTGTTGATTTTTTAAAGCAGCCCAAAAAATATTTACAAATGGGGGCAAAAATTCCCAGGGGAGTAATGTTAATTGGGGCTCCGGGAACCGGGAAAACAATGTTGGCAAAGGCAGTTGCCAATGAAAGCAATGTCCCTTTTTTCTCAATTTCCGGATCAGAATTCATAGAGTTATTTGTAGGGGTTGGCAGCAGTCGAGTCAGAAGTCTCTTTGACCAAGCAAGAAAGACAGGGAAGGCAATAATTTTCATTGATGAAATTGATAGTATCGGAAAAGTAAGAGGAGTTGGAGTAACTGGCGGGCATGAAGAAAGAGAGCAGACTTTGAACCAATTGCTAGCCGAAATGGATGGAATTGGCCGGGAAGAGGGAATTTTGGTTTTTGCAGCTACTAATAGGCCTGAATACCTCGATCCGGCACTTTTGCGACCGGGGAGATTTGATAGGAGGATTGTTTTAGATTTGCCGGATATTAATGACAGAGAAGAAATTTTGAGAATTCATTGCCGTGGAAAACCCTTGGCTTTAAATGTCAATTTAAGAGAGGTGGCAGAAAGGACTCCCGGATTTTCCGGAGCAGATTTGGCTAACGTGGTAAATGAAGCGGCAATTTTAGCAGCCAGAAGAAGCAAGCATCAAGTTTTTCAAGAAGAAGTTTTAGAATCAATTGAAAAAGTTTTATTGGGACCAGAACGTAAATCGCACATTTTGTCAAAAAAAGAAAAGGAAATTGCTGCTTATCACGAGGCAGGTCACGCCTTGGTTTCTTCTCAAACGCCAGAAACTGAACCTGTGAGAAAAATCTCAATTGTCGCTCGGGGGTTAGCAGCAGGTTATACTCTCAAGATGCCAGCTGAAGAAAGAAGAATTAAAACCAAAACGGAATTTTTAGCTGAATTGGCAACTTTACTTGGCGGTTACTGCGCCGAAAGATTGAAATTTGGCGAAATTACTACCGGAGCGACTAATGATTTAGAAAGAGCCTCCCAATTGGCCAGAAAATTAGTTAAAGAATACGGAATGTCAGCCCTCGGCCCCGTTTCTTTTGGCGAAAGAGAAGAGTTGGCTTTTTTAGGAAGAGAATTTGAAACAGGCCGGAATTACTCTGAGAAAGTGGCAGCTAAAATTGACCGAGAGGTTGAAAAATTTATTAAAGACGCTGAAATTCAAGCTAAGAAAATTTTGACTAAGAAAAAAGGGTTGCTTGAAAAAATTGCCAAAACCTTAATTAAAAAAGAGACTATTGAAAAAGAAGAGTTTGAAGAATTGATTGGAAAAAGAAATCCGCCAGCTGGCGGAGAGCCTCCAAATCTCTTGCCAAAAACAATCAAATCCGTCAAAGTAAAAATCGAACACATATAAGGGCGCGTAGTTCATTGGTAGAACGCTTCTCTTATAAAGAAGAGGTAGAAGGTCCGATCCCTTCCGCGCCCATTGGGCACTTGGCGCAGTGGCTAGCGCGTCCCGCCCTTTCATACGGGCGTATAGCTCAGTTGGTTAGAGCGTCACACTGACATTGTGAAGGTCTCCCGTTCAAGTCGGGATACGCCCACAAAAGAAAGGGCGGGGAGGTCGTGGGTTCAAATCCCTCAGTGCCCACATGGAATTAAACATTCTTTACGAAGATGAAGATTTATCTGTTATCGACAAACCAGCCGGGGTAAATTGTGACGATTTTGAAAAAAGGGTCCATAGATTAGATAAAGACACTTCGGGAATACTTTTGGTGGCAAAAAACGATAAGGCCCTAGAATTTCTACAAAAGCAGTTTAAAGAAAGGAAAGTTGAAAAGAAATATCTTGCCTTAGTGATCGGCCATCTTAAAACCGAAGAAGGTGTAGGCGATGAAGCTAAAGCTTCATCTTCACCCTTCGCTGCGACTCGGGTAATTGAAACTTTAATTGGTCGCTCGCCGGGGGATAGAAGAAAGCAGAAAGTATATCTGCCAGGAGAACCTAATTCTCAGGGAAAAAGAAAAGCAGTTACTGAATATAAAGTATTGCAAAGGTTTGAAAATTATACTTTAATTGAGGTCGAACCTCGAACTGGCAGAAAGCACCAAATTAGAACCCATCTTGCTTATTTTTCGCATCCGATTGCCGGCGATAAACTTTATGGATTTAAAGGACAAATTTGTCCTAAAGAGCTAAAAAGACATTTTTTACACGCCAGCTATCTAAAAATAAAACTTCCGAGTGGTAAAATAAAAATATTCAAATCAAATTTACCAGAAGATTTGAAAAAAGTTTTAAACCAGATTTAAAATTATGCCTACAAAATTTGAAACCTTTGTGAAAACTCAATTAAAAACCGATTTACCCGAGATTCGACCCGGTGATACTGTTCGGGTTTATCAAAAAATTAAAGAAGGTCCGCCAGTTGGCGGAAAAGAGAGAATCCAAGTCTTCGAAGGTCTTGTTATTGCCCGAAAGCATGGCAAAGGAATTACTTCAACTATTACCGTTAGAAAAGTAATTTCGGAAATCGGGGTAGAGAGAATTTTCCCGCTTCATTCACCAACTATTGAAAAAATAGAAACCTTAAGAAGGGGCCAGGTGAGACGGGCAAAACTTTACTACCTAAGAAAGGCCAAGGGAAAAAGGGCCAGATTAAAGAGAGAAGAATTCGGGGAAGCAATAGCCAAAGAAAAACCAGAGGAAGTGAAAAAATGAGTTAAGCGCGGGTGCTGTAATCGGTAGCCAGGCTAGCTTGAGGTGCTAGTGCCATTATTGGCGTGGAGGTTCGAGTCCTCTCCCGCGCACCAAAGGGCGCGTAGCTCAATGGTTAGAGCGCCCCGCCCTTTCATAATGGGCAATTAGCTCAGTGGTTAGAGCGCATCGCTTACATCGATGAGGTCGCAGGTTCAAGTCCTGCATTGCCCACCAAAAGAAAGGGCGGGGAGGTCTCGGGTTCAAATCCTCTAGTGCCCACTAATTAAAGAAGAAAAGGGGTTAGGTTAAAATTAAATTACGCCGCGGTAGCTCAGTGGTAGAGCACTGCTCTGAAAAAGCAGGGGTTTCGGTGGTTCGATTCCACTCCGCGGCACAAAATATGCACATTGACAGAGTATTCTCATAAGTCGGACTTCTGTGCTATAATAAAAATGTAGTAATAACGGTTCGATTTATGAGGAATGATAAACATCTTGCAATTAAGCTCCGTAAAAAGGGAAAAAGCTATAATAAAATAAGTAAAGAACTTAACATCCCAAAGAGTACACTCTCAGATTGGTTTGTAAATACCGCTTGGTCCAAAAAAATTAAGAAAGAGCTTGGAAGAAAGGCAAATTATATTGCCAGAAAGCGACTTCGTCTCATCAATAAGGCTCGACGAGAATATTGGGAAAGCTGGCGGGAAAAGTTCAGAAAGGAAGCACAAAAAGAATTTCCCTTTTTATTTATCAACCCACTATTTATCACCGGAATAAATTTGTATTGGGGTGAAGGAGATAGTAAATTAGCGAACGGAAGAGTTGAATTAGTAAATACGGACCCAAGAATAATATCGTTATTTGTTAAATTTCTCCGAAAAGTTGCTAAAGTTCCGAAAGATAAAATTCTTGCGTGGATAACCATTTATCCAGATCTTTCGGAAGAAAAATGTAAATCATTTTGGAGTAAAGCTAGCGAAATTCCTTCTGAACAATTTCTCAAAACACAGATTATCAAAGGGAGACACCCGAGTAAAAAAGTCGAATATGGAATGTGTTCAGTAATAGTGAATAGTAGAGGACTAAAAGAAAAAATTTTCACCTGGATTGATTTGCTTTCTCATAAATTATCGTAGAGAGTGCGGGTGTAGTACAACGGTTAGTACATGACATTGCCAATGTCAAGAAGAGGGTTCGACTCCCTTCACCCGCTCAAGCGATAACGCAGAGCAAAGAAGAGATTTATCTCTTCGCCCGCTCCTTTTTAGTCTTGACAATCTCTGTGGATAAGCTATTATGGTAAAACCCCTAAAAAGGGGTTTTAAAATGATAAGTGACTTAAAATGCCCCAGTTGGGGCAGAAATCTCGGAATCATTCTGATTGGAATTGGAATTCTATTTATTGCTTTGCCAGTTTTCGCGCCAGCAAATCGGGAAGCTAAAGCTAATTCGCTAAGTATAAGTAGTGGATTTTTTGGTCTGGAAAATCTAGATAGTTTAGCAACAATTGAAGGCAATAGTCTTTTGCCAATAGCTGAGTCTTCTAACCCTAAGCCTCAGGTGGCTCAGAAAATAAGGGTAGTTGTTACTGGCTACTCGAGCACGATAGACCAAACCGACTTCGATCCTTTTATAACCGCTGCCGGAACCCGGGTCAGGGATGGAATTGTGGCCAACAACTTCTTCCCAATAGGAACGAAAATTAAAATACCTGAATTATTCGGCGATAAAATTTTTGTAGTTGAAGACAGAATGAGTTGGGAGAAAGGGAACTATCATTTTGATATTTGGTTCCCCGACTATTGGCAGGCCTTAAACTTCGGAGCAAAAATAACCTATATTGAAATTTTAGAAGGATAAACTTACAGAGGTCGGACCTCTGTCAAAGAACTCGGAAATCAAACACCCGCCTTTAGGGCGGGCTTTTTCATTGTGCCCGGGGTGGGATTCGAACCCACATGAGCTTTCGCTCGCAACATTTTAAGTGTTGTGCGTAAACCATTCCGCCACCCGGGCAAATTTTTGAAGGCCAGGGCGAGATTTGCACTCGCGTATACTTCTTTTGCAGAGAAGCGCCTTAGCTACTTGGCTACCTGGCCACTTTTAGATTTTATCTCATTTTTCCTCTTTTATCAAACGTGAGTGAAGATGAAGAAGAAATTTATTTCTTCGACTTCAATTTCTCTAAAATTTCTTCAATTTTCCCGGCTTCTTTGGTTTCTTTTTCCTCAACAAATTTTATTCGGGGAATCGGCCTCATTCGCAAATGATGGTTCAATTCTTGTTGTAATTCATAAATTCGTCGATTCAAAATCTGAAAAACCACTGAAGTTTTTTCTTCCGGCAGGCAACTTATATAAACCTTAGCCTGATTTAGGTCGAGGGAGCTTTCTACTCTGGTCACTGTTATCAAAACTCCCGCGGGAAACTCTACTTCTCGCAAAAGAATTTGAGATAACTCTTTTTTTATTAGTTGATTAACCCGCTGAATGCGTTTAGACATTCCCTACGAATATACGAATTTAAAGCTCCGTTTTTCTTTTTTCTTCGATATAAATAACTAAAATGTCTCCTTCTTCAACCCTGACATTACCTTCGTATAGCATTCCGCATTCTTCGCCCTTGGAAACTCGATCGATGTCTTTTTTGTTCCTTTGAAGATTAATCAGCCTTCCTCTGCCGACTAATTCTTCATTCCCTCCTCTAAAAATTTCAATTTGGACTCCCTTTTTCACTTCTCCCTCAATTACTTTTCCTCCGACAATCTGGCGATTTTTTTCGGCCAGAAAAATTGCTAAAACTTTAACCTTCCCCAGTTCCATTCGAACCAATTCCGGTTCAACAATTCTTTCCATAAATTTTCTTACCCCCTCTACCAAATCATAAATTATCTCAAAAGTCATTATTTTAATCTTGTCTCTTTCGGCCAGCATTTTAGCAGCTGCACTGATTTTCACCCTAAAGCCCAAAATTACTGCCCTTCCTCCTTTGGCTAACTTAATATCTCTCTCACTTACCTCCCCTACTTCCGATTTTAAAATTCTCAAAATTACTTTTTCTTGAGGAAGCCCCTTTAAGACTTCTTCAATCGCTTCAATCGAGCCCAAGACGTCGCTTTTTAAAATCAGATTTAAAACTTTTTGCCCGGCTGAAATCTCCAAAACTTCGGGAGCTTTTTTCTCTGAAATTTTAAGATAACTTTTGGCTTCCTCTATTCCAGGGAAAACTTTGAAATTCTCCCCAACTTTTGGAACATTTTCAAACCCAACAACAATAACCGGGTCGGAAGGCAAAACTTTTTCGAGCGGAACACCTCGAAAACTTTCTAAACTTTTGATTTTCCCAAAGGTAGAGGGAGTTCCCAAGATATCGCCTTTTTTTAAAATCCCCTCAGTTAAAAGCAAGGTGGCTGTTGGCCCACGCTGGCTATCCAAATAAGATTCGATTACTGCTCCCTCGGCTGATTTTGAGACATCTGTTTTTAAATCTTCCATCTCTGCCACCAATAATATCAACTCCAAAAGGTCTTCGACCCCCTGGCCAGTTTTGGCTGAAACCAACACCTGAGGCACTTTTCCTCCCAAGGACTCAACCAAAACGCCTTCTTTTGAAAGCTCTCCCTTTGTTTTTTCTGGGTTGGCCTCTGGCTTATCAATTTTGTTTAAAACTACAATAATTTGGATTCCAGCCTTCTTTATCGATAAAATCGCTTCTTTAGTTTGAGCCTGAACCCCTTCGCAACAATCTACCACTAAGATGGCAATATCAGCCACCTTTGCCCCACGTGAACGCATTTGAGAAAATGCCTCATGCCCTGGAGTGTCTATGAAAGTAATTTTCTTACCATCTTTTTCCTGCCTGCCGGCAGGCAAGGCAATTTGATAAGCTCCGATATGTTGGGTAATACCGCCGGATTCTTTTTCTGCGACATGGGTTTTTCTAATCTGGTCAAGGAGAGTGGTCTTTCCATGATCAATATGTCCCAGAACCACCGCTACCGGTGGCCGACTGATTAAGTTTTGATTTAATATTTTCTGCATTTTTTTTGGCTATTTCAAGAACCTGTTTTTCTTCCTCCGATAATAAATAGTTTGAAACACCTTTTTCGATTGGCTTTCCATAGACCCGGTTCCCCTCCCGACTATATAAACTGGTAACAACGATGCCAGAATCATTGCCATCTAATAAAGCAACTGAAAAACTCTGATTCCCGCCAATTTCTTTGAATGGGTTAAATCTGACCAAGCCAATTTTCTGAATGGAAAATTTATTTTCTTTTTTCAAATTTTCTAACTCTTCAGAAAGGTTCTTAAAGTTTTTTCCCAAATTCTTCAATTGCGACAAAACTTCCTGAAAATTTTCCGGTTCTTTTTCTCTTTTTTTGAAAAAATTGAACATTGAAATAAATCGGAGATTTATTGAAGATTAAGATGAATCAAAGATTCATCGACCATTAAAATAAATTAAAAATTTATTGAAAATTCATTGAACATAGCGGAGGAGGCAGGACTCGAACCTGCAAGCCTTTTCAGACCCCAGTTTTCGGGACTGGTACAATAACCATTCTGTCACTCCTCCAATCCTCCAGTTTAGACTAATTTTATTAAATTTTCAACTGCTTTTTCAGGAGAAGTCTTTTCGTAGATTACTTTGTAAATCTCATTAATCATCGGCAAATCTAATTTATACATTCGCCCCAATTTGTGAAGAGCGAAAACGTTATCAAAACCTTCGACGGTAATTTTTCTTTCAATAATATTCCTTCTCATTTTATTAGCGTCCAAAAGAAGATTTTGACCAAATTGGAAATTCCGAGAAAGGGGGCTGGTAGAAGTTAAAATTAAATCTCCCAATCCAGCCGGCCCCAAAAAGGTTTCTTTTTCAGCTCCCATAACTTTTCCAATCTTTATCATTTCTCTCAGACCAAGATAAATTAAACCTCTCTTGATTTTCTCGATTTCCGAATCCTCAAGACCGGCTTCAGCTAAACTAATACCAATAGACAGGGCATTCTTAAGAGCGCCAGCTAATTGAACTCCAACCAAATCAGTTGTCGTGGAAATTTCCAGAGGTTTAATTCGAAAAAGTTCTTCAAGCTGCTTTAAAAACTTTTCATCTCGGGAAGCTATGACTTCTTTAGCTGACTTTCCCCTGATAATTTCTTTGGCAAATCCCGGTCCTGACAAATGAGCATAGGGAATTTTCCCAAAAATTTCCTCGACGATTTGAGAAGGAACTTTCAGGGTCTCCTTTTCAATTCCTTTGGCAATCCCCACTAAAGAAGGGTAGCTGACATAGGTATCACCTATGCACTTTTTGAGTTTGGTTAAGGTTTTTCGAAAATTAAAAGAGGGTGAGGCAATAATAATTAAGTCAGCTTCTTTTATCGCTTTTCTTAAATCAGAAAGGATAAAAATTTTCCCTGGAATCTTAATTCCCGGCAATCTCTCATTTTCTCTAAATTTAGAAAGTTTTGTTGAAAATTCTGAATTCTCATACCAAAAACTAACCTCATTTACCCGAGCGTTAGCGAAGGGTGAAGATGAAACTTTAGTCTCATCGCCTTTTTTACTTAAAAGAATGCCCAGGGCACTGCCCCAGGCGCCGGGTTCCAAAATAGCAACTTTCATATGGACCCGCGGGGACTCGAACCCCGGATTCGACTATGCCATAGTCGCGTGTTGCCACTATACCACGGGCCCGTGTGCCCCTGACAGGAGTCGAACCTATATCTTGTCCTTAGGAGGAACCTGCTCTAATCCATTGAGCTACAGGGGCTCGGGTTTTATTTTAGCAACTTTTCCCCTTGCTGACAATATAGCTCAGTGCTAAAATGGATTATATGGAGAAATCACCCATCATTGAAGTTGCAAAAAAAGTTTGCCCAGCCGTAATCACTATTGTCATTACTAAAGATTTATCCAAAGTAGAGGGTTTTTATTTTTTTCCTTTTGGCGGCCAGGAGTTTTTTATCCCAAAATTTGAAAAAGGAAAAGAAAAAACAAGAATTGGGGGAGGTTCCGGTTTCATTGTCTCTCCTGATGGTTATGTTATTACTAGCAGTCATGTAGTAGCCGATCCCGAGGCAGACTATACCGTCATTTTAGAACCGACTAAAAGATATCCGGCCAAAGTAATCTCCAGAGACCCAATAAGCGATATTTCCATTTTAAAAATAAGCGCAAAAGATTTACCTTATTTAGAATTGGGCGATTCAGATAAAATTGAGCTGGGAGAAGGGGTAGTAGCGGTGGGAAACGCCTTGGGAGAATTTCATGACACTGTAAGTTCCGGGATTATCTCAGGAATGAGCAGGGCAATCACTGCCTTTTCCGGTTTAACTAATACAACATCCCAATTGAGAGGGCTAATCCAAACCGATGCTGCTATTAACCCGGGAAATTCCGGGGGGCCTTTGGTAAGCATGGAAGGAGAAGTAATTGGAATTAACACGGCCATGGTGATGGGTGCCCAGAATATTGGTTTTGCCATCCCCATAAATTATGCCAAAAAAGATTTGGAAGAAGTCAAAAAATATGGGAAAATTAGAAGGCCATTTTTGGGGGTAAGATATATTGTTTTAAACCAAGAAATATCTAAGGTCCACAAGCTTCCGAAAGATTATGGAGCCTTAATTGTCAGGGAAAACTTAGGCGAAGGGGCGGTGGTCAAAGATTCAGCCGCTGATAAAGCTGGCCTAAAAGAATATGACATAATTTTGGAATGCAGCAATGAAAAAATTACCGAAAAAAATCCCTTAGCCAATCTCTTACAAAAATTCAAAATTGGAGATGAAATCTCTTTAAAAGTTTTAAGAGAAGGTAAGGAAATAATTCTCAAAGTCAAGCTGGAAGAAAAAAGATAAATTTTGTTATTTCTACCAAACAAAACAGCCTGCCAATTGGCGGGCTGTTTTAAAATGGGTGGCTAAGCAGATTTGAACTGCCTCTAAGGGCTCCACAAACCCTTGTGCTGCCATTACACCATAGCCACCATGTGTCCCCAGCAGGACTCGAACCTGCAACCTAAGGGTTAGAAACCCTTTGCTCTATCCAATTGAGCTACGGGGACAAAATTAGTTTTTTAAAACCTTTATATCATATCTAAAATAGTTTATTCGGTCAACTATTTTTTAAGTTCGGCTAGTAATTTTTGATTTTGATAGAAAAAGCCTATGTATTCTTCTTCGGTCCCCAAACCCTTTTCTTCCCAGATTTTTGCTCTTTCTATGATTGAAGGTAACTTTTCTCCTTTGATTCTATAAAATTCGTAGAGATTAGTTGCTGCTTGGAGTTCTTTAATTCCTAATTCAGTTAATGGCGTTTCTGGAATGAGCCCCCCTTCTGGCTTTTCTTCCTCCACTTCTGGAGTAAGGGTTGACTCCGACGATTCTATTTTTATTCCCTGGAATGGATCAGGATATTTTTTAAAATTTGCTTCCTCGAATTTTTTTTCTTTCTCTTGCCAAATTTTCAAGACCTCCTGATGAACTTTCTCATTAAATTCTAATGGTTTCTCCAAAACCTCCAGTTTTTCCTTTTCGGCTAAAAAACTATATTTATAAAAGATAAAGCCGCTAAAAATTAGAGCTATGAGCAATAACCCAAGAAAGGTTAAAAAGCTCTTTTCTCCTAAAGTTCTAGGTAGTTTTTTTAAGAATTGTTTAGTCTCTTTAATTTTAAGTTTAGGAATTTTCATTATTTGGTATACCCGGTATGACAACTTTGACAAGGTTTTCTAAAAGAAAACTTGAGATTGCGAAGCAAGTCAAAGTTGCTCTACCGGGTATAAACTTTTAGCGAAAGGGTAGCTGCGATATCGCCCAAGTTATTCCCCTCACCCCCCACCAAACCTTGGTGGGGGGTTGATTTAAGTTCGGCTTCAGTTAATCTTCTAATATTTAAACTGGAAATCTCAATTAAATCGGGGCTGGTTTCTAATTTTTCCAAAAATTTTAAAAATTTAGAAAAAGAGGTAGCTGAGCCAATCTGGAAAAAGAGAGAAGACCAAGGATCTTTTTCTGTTCTACTGGAAGGAACCGAAGAGATTTCAATTGTCATTTGACAATCTTTGGCAATTGACTCTAAGGCACTAATGAATTCCACCGGCACCTCAGGGTCAATGAATAATTTTTCAATTTTTTGAAAATCTGGCTCTATTCCCTGCCAAACGATTTGAAATTTTCCTAAATTTTCAATCTTTTTCTCCAAAGAAATGATTTTTTGTTTTTGAGAAATTAAGTCTTCAGAATCCATTCTCATTTCCCTAAAAAGAGGACAAATTAAAAAGACAATTAAGCTGACACTTAAAATGCTGAAGATTATTAAAGATAAATTGATTTTGTTTTTTATAGTCATTTTTTATCGAAATAAACTGAAAGTTTATTGAAGATCGAAATGAATTGGAAATTCATTGAGTAATCTTAAAATTTACTAAGAAGTCAATATCGGTTGGTTTTACCCAGTTAGATGGTGGAAAATAGATTTCTCCAAAAGGTTCTTCTTTCTCAAGGTTTTCTTTGAATTCCAATAAAATTTCCCGAGTGGGAGAAAAGCCAGCGAGTGATACCTGAGCGAGATATCTTAGGGTTTCGCCTTCGGCTGGAGTAGATAGTGGGTTCAAACTGAAAGTGGTTAAATAAGTTCCTGGAGGAAGGGTTTCAGAAATTTTTTCTAAAGTTTCAGTTAAATTAAGCTGGTTTTGATAAAATAAGTTTAATTTGGAGAGGGTTTGATTTGAAGTATTGATTTTTTCTTCCAGATTTTGGATTGGAGATCCCTTAAATCTTTTTTCTTCTGCCGAAAGGAGAATTCTTTGGACTTCTATCTCTCCAGAAATAAAAATTTTTATTGAGAATAAAATTAAAATTAAAGAAATAAGAAAAATCAAAAAAAGAATTCCCAAAATTAAAACCAGGTTATATTTCTCTTCTTCTAAAAGTTCCTCTTTTTGCTGTGGTGGCAATAAATTAATCATCGAAATAAATTGAAAATTTATTGAAGATTGAAATGAATTGAAAATTCATTGAACATTATTTTCCCTTAATCCCTCTCAGGGCTAAACCCAAAGCTGTGGTATAACTTAATGATTTTTCCAAAGGTAATCCAGGCACTTCTTTTTGAGACTTCGGCAGGATGTTTATCCAGGGATTTCCGATTTCAACCGGAATTTTTAAATAGGTGTTAAGAAATGGGGAGAACCCTTTTAAGTTTGCTCCTCCTCCGCAAAGAAAAATCTTTGCTACCCCCTTACCGTCTGGCAGTAAGTGTTCGTGAGAAGCATGGGTTTGATAATAGCTAAGATATCTTTTGATTTGTTCTATCAAATCGGAGAGGGCAGGAATCAGAGCTTCAAAAACTTGCCTGCCTTTCTCTTTGACATCAGTCTGGAGGCCGTATTCAATTTTCAGTTTTTCAGCCTCAGCTGGATTTATTCTTAAAGCTTTAGAAATAATTTCGGTAAAGCTCTGAGAAGAAACTAGGATGGAAGAAGTAAATCTTAAAGAATTGCCAGAAAAAACCACGAAACCGGTTCTGGTTTCCCCTAAATCAATTAAAAGAACCGGAGAATCAGTGGTTTCATTCTTTATTAAAGCTCGGGCGATAGCCAGGGATTCAATTTCCAAAGCGAGGGGTTTCAAATTTGCTTTTTTTAAACAAGAAATGTATGGGTCAACGGTTTTTTTTGGTAGAGCAGCAATTAAAACATCTAAATGGTCTAAATGATTATATGTTGGTAGGACAATTTGAGAATCTAAATAGACCTGATCAATTGGTAGGGGAATATAATTTTCAGCCTCATAGATAACTGCCGACTTTAAATCTTCTTCTGAAAGGCGTGGCATTTGAATTACCTGTAAAAAAGCTTTTTCTTCCGGCAAGGAAGCGACAACATATTTTGTTTTTAATTTTTCTCCTTTAACTTTAGCCAGGGCATTTTTTATAATTTTTACCAAAGCCGTTTCATCTTTTATCTCCCCTCTCTTAATGAGCCCGGGGTTAATTTTTTCTTCTCCGTAAGAAGCTAAACCGAAGACCCCTCGCTTTTTTTTGAGTTTGACAATCTTTAAAGACAAATCGGAAATATCTAAGCCGAAAGCTTCTGGTTTCAGAGTTAAAAATTCTAACATTTTAATTAATTATATCATTTATTTAATTTCCTCCCATCTCACAATTTTAAAATCAGAGGTAATGAAAGGAGTAAAAGGAGGAGGGTTATAAACTAAATTTGAATCGAAATAGCTTTCCCTTTTCAAATAACCGGAAATTACCTGACTGCCAGAAATCCATTGGGTTCCCACTCGACCATTTGAAATTACTGAACCATAAATTTCCAATTTCTCCCCAATATTCCCCGGATAATGATTTCTTGAAAATCTTCCTTTTTGGGCAACAAAAATTCCTCTTAGTTCCATTATATTTGGGGAATTGGGTGAAATCAAAACATTTCTTTCACCAATTAAGGTTAAGCCATCTGAGCCATCTAAGGTGGTATAATTTATGTTTCCTTGCAAAATAACATCGGTATCCAAATTAGGATTAATGAGATTGGCTGAGACAACAGTTACTTTCCCTTTGACCACTCCTTCTGGCCAGAGATTATCTTCAAAAAAGATAAGAGGACAGGCTGAATCAATGGTGATTGGCTGGCCATAGCGGTATTCACTAGTAATTGCAAAATAATCATAATGCCAGTCCTCTTCAATTGAGTAGGCATAGGTTGAAGAAAGCCCCCTGATTATCCAGACTTCAAATCTTCCATCACTAAGAAACTTTAGATGGTAACCTTTTCCTTCGGAGTCAAGTTGAGTGACTGGAGGCCAATAGTATTTTTGGGGATAAGGTTGGGTGAGGCTTTTAATTTGAGCTAAATCAATTGTGATTCCAGCAAAATCAAAAGGGGGGATTGGAAAGGAAAATAAATCAGGATTACTGTTAGCCGTGGTCGTAAATACTCCAGGACAAATGCAATTTTTGTTTTCATCCCATCGACATTGAGGAGGACACTGTCCTAAACCTAATCCTTGGCTAGGAAATCCTTTAGGACCACAGCCAAAAGAATCAGTGCAAACCCACTCATCTTTAGCAGAACTAACAATTGATTGATTTTCGCCATCAAATCTAATTCCGCCATTCGAATGATAAGGACCTCTGATTTCGTGGTCAGCTCCTACCCAGACATTGTCATTGAGAATATAAGAATACTTAGCCACCGAGGTCCGGGCATAGAGAACGCTAACCTTTCTTTTCACATTTGGGAAATTATTTGTCCAGCCAGTGGAAATAATTTTCTTTTGAATTGCTTGACCACAGGCCTGAGCCGAAGTAATTTCTAAAGAAAAATTACCAATTGAATTTCCAGCTAAATCTAAATAATCCTTTTGGGTCTGACAGTTTGCTTCAACTTCGTTATTCAGACACCACCTGTAATAATTCATTCCGGCTTCGGCAATCTCTAAGGATTCATTCCAGGCAACTTTTTGAGCTGATTGTCTTAACTGAAGTAAAATAAAGCCGAGTAATCCTGAGAGTAAAATCAAAAATATTGCTCCAAAAACCAAAACATAAGTTGTGATGATTCCTTTTTTCATATTATTCCTGCTTCAAATTCCTCAGTTGGACCCAGGATTCCAATTCAAACTCCTGGGGCGGTCGATTTGGATCAACATTAGCTACTAAATAAACCTTCATTATTTTTGCATCTTTTAATCTGGCAGGATAATCTTCAATCTTTTTTAGTTTATTTTCATTTTCATCAAAATAATAATATTCAAAAATTGGTGGAACATTTCTGACGTAAGAAGTTAAAATTGAAATTTTTTCCTGGTCTGAAGGATAAGTTGGAGGAGAACCAACAGATTTTATTATTCCTTTTTTGAATTCGTGGGCAAAAGCAGAAATATCTTCGGTAAATGAAAACTCAAATCTTGCTTTCATTGCATAAGATAAAGGGGAAGAACAGGGAGGGCCAACATTAGAAGAAGCATCAGCTATAAAGGAAATAGAATTGTCAGAGGCAAAATTAGTCACATCAAAGGTTTGAGTTCCCTGCCAGGTTCCTAAGCAATCCGAACAACCGGTTTTGCAAAGATCGGCCAATTTCTGACCATCAGCAAAAATTTCAACATATTCTTTGGTCTGACCAAGATCACCATCAACCGAAATTTTCACCTGAGCCGATATTAAATTTCCTTTTAAAAAATTGGAAAAACTAATACTACAAGTGCCACCCTGGGTTGATGTTTGACATTCTTTAATCTGGCTTCCAGAATTGACTGTCCCTAAAAAATATCTCACCCTTTCAACTTTGCCGTCTTCATCAATATCAGAGTAAAAGACAAGTTCTTTATCACCAGCCAATTCTATTGGATAAGATCCATCTTCTCCCTCTCTTGCTTCTCTGATTTCCTTGACCATGGTTTCAATTCCTCTTCTTGTCTCATCAATTGCTATTGATTGTTGCCAGGTATAACTTTGGGTTCGATAAGCCATAACAATAAAACCTGTCATTGCTCCCATGGCTAAAGTAAAAATGAAAATTGTGACGATAGTTTCAATTAGGGTAAAAGATTTCATTATTCTACCTGCTCCAATTTTATTGTTTTGGTGTTATCGCCAGAAACTGAAACGGTGGTCGAGGTGGAAGAATAACCTGGAGCAGAAACATCTAAATTATAATTAGCAGCTACCAAAGAAATGAAATAGGTTTGACCTTTTTCGTTTGTATATTGGGTGGTATCATAACCGAGGCTGCTATTGAATAATCTGACACTGGCTGAGAAGATAGGTTCCAATGTCTCGGAATCTTGAACTGTAATCAAAAGTGAATTTTGGGAATCTAAATAGAGTTTGACTGCTAAATTTGTATCTGGGTTAAGGGAGATTGGTTGGGGTGAAGGGTCAGTTGAAACTAAATCCAAATTAGTGGCTGAATTAACTGAAAAAGTGTAATTGTCCCATTCTAAATTGGGAATTGTTACTTTACCGTTTGAATCAGAAGTCAAAGGGGCTAAATATTTATAAACCGGATTTTCACTGCTATCTAAACCAATTAATTTCTCGCCCCGCAAATTAAAAGTAACATTGAGGATTGGGGTAGCCTCAGAAGTAATCCAGGAAACCTGCCAATCGTAAAGAGTGGACGAAAGAGAGACATCTTGAGCGGAAAGGTTTCCTTTAAGGCGCAATTGAGAATAAGTATTGATA
>CAZWDF010000010.1:0-10459 GCA_964632335.1 uncultured Candidatus Saccharibacteria bacterium
AGATGAATTTATTCTTAATCCAACTTATGAAGAAAGGGCAAAAAGCGAGCTGGACTTAGTCATTACCGGGGTGAAAAAATCTGGCGAAATTTTAATCAATATGCTCGAGGCCGAGGCCTCAGAGATTTCAGAAGAGGTAATTCTAAAAGCAACTGAGTGGGCTATACCTTATTTAAAAAAACTAATTGATTTTCAAAATCAGATTGCCAAAGAGACGGGAGAAGAAAAAATTTCAATCGAAACCCCTCCCCAGGATTTAGAATTGGAGAAAGAAATTAAAGAATTTCTTGGAACGAGACTTGAAAAAGCTTTTTTTCAAAAAGGAAAAAAAGGAAGGATGGAAGAAGTAAATGACCTAAAAGAAGAGTTAGTTTACTATATCCAGAAAAAACATTCTGCTGATTTAGGCGAAGAGGATAAATCCTCTTCTTTATCCTTCGCTGCGGCTCGGATTTTCGAGGAAGAGATAGAAAAATTAGTTCATCAAAATATAATTAATCCGCCAGCTGGCGGAGAAAGAAGACCGGATGGTAGAAAGTTAGATGAAATAAGAGAGATTTCTTGTGAGGCTGGGATTTTACCCAGAACCCATGGTTCTGGTCTTTTTTGTCGAGGCCAAACTAAATCCCTTTCAATTTTGACTTTAGGAGCGCCGGGGGATGTTAAATTGTTAGAGGGAATGGAGATTGTTGGAAAGAAACGCTTTATGCATCATTATAATTTCCCTCCCTATTCTACCGGAGAAATAAAGCCAATCAGGGGACCGGGCAGAAGAGACATTGGTCATGGAATGCTCGTTGAGAAAGCCCTTTTCCCCTTGATTCCTTCTGTTGAAGAATTCCCCTATACAATAAGGATTGTTTCAGAAATTCTTTCTAGTAACGGCTCAACCTCAATGGCTTCAGTTTCTAGTTCTTCTCTGGCTTTAATGGATGCCGGGGTACCAATAAAAAAACCTGCAACTGGTATTGCTCTTGGGCTGATGCAAAATTCAAAAGGCGATTACAAAATTTTAACAGACATCCAGGGACCAGAAGACCACCACGGCGATATGGATTTTAAGGTAGCTGGGACTCAAGATGGCATTACCGCTATCCAGATGGATGTAAAGATTACTGGCATCTCGCAGAAAATTTTGAAAGAGGTCTTGGAGCAAGGGAAGCGAGCTCGGCTTCAGATTTTGGATAAGATAAAAAAGGTTTTAGAGAAACCCAGACCTAATCTTTCTCCTTTTGCCCCAAAGATTTTAATTCTTCAAATCAATCCGGAAAAAATCAGGGAGGTAATCGGACCGGGAGGAAAAATAATCAATGGGATAATTAAAGAATGCGGAGTTGCGATAGATATTGAAGATAGTGGAAAAATTTTTGTGACAGCTGAAAAAGAGGAAGCTGCTAAAAAGGCAGTCAGCTGGATAAAGAACATTACCAGAGAAGTGAAAGTGGGGGAGGTTTTCCAGGGAAAAGTGAAAAGAATTTTGGATTTTGGTGCTTTTGTTGAGATTTTCCCTGGCCAGGAAGGTTTAGTTCATATTTCCCAATTAGCTCCCTTTAGAGTGGAAAGGGTTGAAGATATAGTCAAAGTTGGCGGGATTTATCCGGTCAAGGTAATTTCTATTGACGAACAGGGAAGAATCAATCTTTCTCTGAAAGCAGCTAAAGAATAATATGCCTGAGGAAATTGAGGAAAAAAAGGAGTTTTTAAAGAGGGAAGAAATCCGAACGATGGCAAAAGACCTATCCCGTCTTAGGGAAGCGGAGGCTCAGAAAGAAAGAGAAAGAATTGCTGCTTTACAGCTTGAGAAAATAAAAAAAGCCGCCGAAGGCGAGCCTCGCCAGGGGAGGGAGGAGAAAATTATTCCTCCCGGAACGCCAGAAAGGCCCCTTGAAGAGAAACCGGCGAAAGGAGTTTTAATCTCCAAACCTCTACTTAAAAGACCTTCTTCCTTCCAGAAAGTTTTAGCCAGGGGAGTAGTGGTTTTTCTCTGCCTTCTTTTAATTTCTGGCTTTTTTTATTGGGCTTTAGGAATAAAAAGGCTGCCAACTAAAGAAATTACCCCTCCTAGAACCGGGGAAGAAATTCCTAAGGAGGAAGAGGTTGTTGAAAAACCAGAAATAATTATTTCTCCTTCTCTACTTTCAACTACCGAAACCAAAACCTTAGAGATTTCCAAAAATGAAGAAATTCCTGAGGTTATTAACCGATTAATGGCCGGAGAGTTACCAAGAGGTGAATTTTTGCGGACTGTAATTAAAAATATTGACGAAAATCGCCTGGCTTCTTTAGAAGACCTTTTTGGCGCCTTTCAAATAGAAACTCCGGAAGGAATTTCCAAAAAACTGGAGGCAGATTATACTTTAGCTATTTATCCTCAAACTCAGGGGAAAAGAATAGTTTTTGTCGCCAAAATCGGGGAGGAAGAGGGATTGGCAGAATTATTAAAAAATTGGGAGGAAAAAATAACAAAGGAAGGGGTTTTTGTCTCTGGCAATAAGGTTTCCACCCTCCTTTCTTATTTCAAAACCTCCTCTTACCAAAATGTTAATTTTCGTTATTTAACCATCTCAAAAGAAGATTCCGGAATCTGCTATGCCTTTCTTGATAATTATTTCGTTTTCGCCACCTCTTTCGAGAGTTTGAAAAAAGCGATTGAGCAGGTAACGAAGGAGGTGGGACTCTCAGATCTGAGGGAGAAGGTTGGCCAACTATTTATTGTTGGTTTTGAGGGAAAAGAGATTTCTCTTCAGCTAGAAGAATTCATAAAAAAATATAAACCAGGCGGAGTGCTTTTGCTTTCAAAAAATATCGGAGATAGAGAACAGTTAAAAAATTTAATTTCTGGACTTCAAGAAATTTCTTTAAGAGAAACCGGTTTTCCATTATTTATTGCTATTGACCAAGAAGGTGGAGTAATTTCTCGAATTGGATTCTTGGAGGAAAAAACTCCCCAATCAGAAATTAAAAACCCGGAGATGGCTTATCAAATCGGTTTAAGGAGAGGCGGAGAACTTAAAGAATTGGGGGTAAATCTTAATTTAGCTCCGGTTTTGGACGATATGAAAAGCGGAGATTTTTATTTCGATCGGACTTTTCAAAAATCACCTGAAACATCCGGGGAGTTAGCAAAGTCCTTAATCTCAGGCCAAAAAGGAGCAGGCATTTTAACCGCTATGAAGCACTTCCCCGGTTATATCGAAGTTTCTTCAAACCCAGAGGAAAAATTATTCATCGTCGAAAAAACTCCAGAAATTTCTCAATTTAAAAAGGCGATGGAGGCAAAACCAGAATTTGTAATGGCCTCTAACTTGATCTATAAAGAAATCGATCAATCCCTACCTTTTACTTTTTCTTCATCAGCCATCCAATTTCTAAAAAATAATTTAGGTTCAGAGGTCCTGATTGTTTCTGACGATTTGGATCAGAATTCTTTATTAAAAAAATTTTCCCTAAAGGAAACAGTAACGAAACCTATTGAATCAGGGGCAGATATTCTAATTTTTTCTGGTTACAGATTGCCGGCAGAAAAGGGGTTAGACGAAGCCTTCCGGGCTGCTCAAAATAAGGAAATCTCTCTGGAGAACATTGATAAAGCTTTTTTAAGAATTACCCAATTGAAAAAAACTTTGTTAAAATAAAAATATAGGTCGATGAATCTAAAGCTTCATCTGCCTGAGCATCAGCGAAGGCGAGAGAAGAAGCTTGCTTCTTCGAACCCATCTTCGCTCGCTATGGGCGAGTTCGATATATGAATAAAAAACTACTAAATGAACTAAAAACGCAGTTAGAACGAGACAATGTGGCGATTAAGGAAGAACTTAAAAGATTTGCCAAAAAAGATGAAAAACTTAAGGGAGACTGGGATACCCGTTTTCCCAAATGGGATGGAAGTGAAGTAGGTAGCGCAGCCCTAGAGAAGGCAGCTGACGAAGTTGAAGAATACAGCACCCTACTACCCATTGAATATAGTTTGGAGTTGCGTTTAAAAAACATCAATTTGGCCTTAGAAAAGATTGAGAAGGGTAGATACGGAAATTGTGAAAAGTGCGGTAAAGAAATCGATGAAAAAAGATTAAAAATTTCTCCCGAAGCCAGATTCTGCCTCAAGTGTAAAAAATAGTTTCATGTTATCTAAAGTTTTCTCGACCGCTATCGTTGGCTTGGATGCCCAAATTATTGAAGTGGAAGTCGATGCCTCATATGGATTGAGGCATTTTGAAATTGTGGGGCTTCCTGATAAAGCGGTCGAGGAGTCTCAAGAAAGAGTGGGGGCAGCGGTTGAGAGTTCTGGTTTTCAGTCTCCTCACCATCAACCAGTCAGGGTCTTAGTTTCTCTGGCCCCAGCCGATTTAAAAAAAGAGGGTTCCCTCTATGATTTGCCAATTGCCTTAGGTTTTTTAGTCGCCTCAAAGCAAATAAAGTTTGACCAAAATGATAAAATTTTTCTTGGAGAGTTGGCTTTAGATGGAAATTTAAGACCGATAAAAGGAGTAATATCTTTTGCTTTATCTGCGAAAGAAAATGGTTATTCAGAAATAATTTTACCAAAAGAAAATGCTCCAGAAGCTGCTTTAATAAAAGGGTTAAAAGTAATTGGGGTAGAAAGCTTAAAAGAAACTATCGAATATTTGGAGGGGAGGAAGAAAATCTCTCCTTTTGAAATAAAAACCGAAGGTTTTTTAGAAGAGCCAGATTGTCCAAATAATTTGGGTTATATTAAGGGCCAAGAATTTGCAAAAAGAGCTTTAGAAATTGCCGCTGCCGGTAGTCATAACCTTTTAATGCAGGGACCACCCGGAGCCGGCAAAACTATTTTAGCCAAAGCCATGCTGACAATTTTACCCCGACTTTCTTTTGAAGAAAGTCTAGAAGTGACCAAGATTTATAGTGTAGTTGGCCTCTTACCAAAAGAAAGGCCCCTAATCAGTCTCAGACCTTTTCGTTCTCCCCATCATACCAGTTCCGAGGTAGATACTCCTGTTCGCACATATTGAGTAGAAGGGAATTGAAGTGCTGGAAGGTTCTCGGATTGGGGAATCCTGACCCTAATCAATATGCTTCCGTCTTTGGGAAGTATTATCTCTTTAACCCATCTATTCAAAATTCGCCTCTTTAACTCAAAGTTGGCGTTTTTAATTTTACCTTGATACTCTAAACAAGTTCTTTCGATTTCTTCTTCAATTGAGGCAGTTTCTTTAATTTCTGCGAGTTTCCTTTCAGCTTCTTTTATTTGCCTTTCTAAATTAGCTTCTTGGCTGTTGAGTTCTGAAATTTTAGAATCTAAATCTTCTTTTTGATATTCTCCATAAGCATATAAGTCAAAGATTTTGCCTTTTGCTTCTTTTACCTTTGCTTTTTCGGTTATTAAACTATCATAAACTATGTTAGTAAAATCTTTTTCGTTTTCTCTTTTTTCTTTTAAGAGTTTAATACTGCTAATCACCTTATCCTTATCTCGAATCAAAGAGCTAACATAATCCCAAACATAAGAATCTAATCTTTTGGTGCTTATTTCTCTTGAAGGGCATTTGTGGTCATCTGGTCTTCTCTTCCCTGATTTACGAGGACAGATATAAGAGAAGTGCGAACCGTTAGGGGATTCTAACCTGTGGCTCTTTGACCTCATTTTCCCGATATATCTGAAATTACAATAGGGGCATTTAATTAAACCCTGTAAAAGATAGTGCCTTGTAGGTTTCAATGGTTGCCTTGCCATTTTCTTTTTGGTTTCCTGAATCCGATTAAAATTATTTTCATCGATAATCGCTGGGACTTTTATTAGCCTCCATTCGCTTTTTAGTCTATACTTCCTACTCGATAGGGGAGATTTCCTTTTTGCTTTTACTGGTTTTGTCGGTTCGCAAGCAAAAGTTTTCCCGAAATAAAAGTTTCCGATATAGGTTTCATTTTCTAAAATCCTGCTGATTAAAAATCTTGAAAATGATTTTTTGGTTTTTGAACGATAACCCATTTTATAAATTCTTTCTGCTGTTTTGCCTAAACTTCTTTCCTCGACATAGATTCTGAAAATTGCTTTGACAATTTTTGCTTCCTCTGGATTTATTTCGAGACGGGCTTTTCCATTTTCCTTTACTATCTTATAGCCGTAAGGAGCAGAACCAACCGCATATTCCTGATTCTCAATTTTCCTATACCTTCCATCTTTCATTCTTTGAGTAATCCTAAATCTTTCGTATTCTGAAAATGCTCCCCTGATGTTTCTGTTTAATATCCCTTCTGGAGAATCCTCATAATCTTCCCCTAAAACCTCTACTCGGATTCCTTGTTTTTCAAATTCTTCCAATAAAGCAATTTGGTGTCCTAAATTACGGGATAACCTATCAAGAGCATAAATACCGATAACATCAAATAACCTCTTTTTAGCGTCTTCCCTTAATTGATTTAAACCTTCTCTTTGTAAATAAGCGCCAGAGCAAACATCTCGGTATTCCTTAATAACCTTCTCGTTTTTGTATTTTTCTTTTAATTTTGCTAACTGAGTTTGAATTGTCTCGTTCTCGCCTTGCTCTTGCGTTGAAACTCTTAAATAGAAAACAACTTTTTTCATATTTTTAAATTAATACTTTTTCTTTTTGCCACCTTAATAGGTAGCCCGACCTTTTTCTTCTTTTGGTATCTTTTGACCCAAAAGGTCTTCCGAGAGTTTTACCTTCTGCTCTCGCCCTGTCTAACCCAGAGTTTATTCTGCTTACGATTAACTCTCTTTCATATTCAGCTAATACCATCAACATTCTCAAAAACATTTTTCCTTCTGGGGTGTTGGTGTTTATGTTTTGAGTTAAACTGATAAACTCAATATCTCTGTTTTTAAATTCCTCAAAGAGATTTAATAAGTGCTGAAGGGAACGACCTATCCTATCCAACTTATAAACTATTACGCAGTTTATCTTTCCATTTCTCATATCTTCCAGCATTTTATTGAAAGCTGGCCTGTTGTCAGTTGAACCAGAGATTCCATTATCCAAATAAGTTTCCGTTATCTTGTAATTATTTCTCTGGCAGTAATCTTTCAGGGCTACTAATTGCGTTTCTATATTTTGCTCATCTTTTGAGACCCGAGCATAGAGTCCTATTTTTAGTTCTTTCATATTTTTTAAAACAAAGGAGCTGGAAGAAAGGTTATCTGTTGAGGAAAACCAGTTCCAACTCCAATGTTATTTTAGCAAATAAAATAACCTTTCTAAAACTGGTTTTCCCTCAACACCTCCATAATATCATAAGGCAAGATGGTGTGTCAATAGGGACACCATTGACAAATATATATGAAAGAACCATTATAAAATTGTATGAAAGACCCTAAACTTTTAACACCGGCGGAAGTAGCAAAGAAACTAAGAATCAGTCGCAGAACTATTTATCGCCTTATTGAAAAGAAAAGAATCAAGGCAATCAAGGTTTCTTTTGATATTTACCGCATTACTGAAAAAGACTTAAACCAATTTATTAAAAAGCATAAAACAAAATAAATTTATGAAAAATATAATTACTTGGCTTATTGTTGTCGGAATGGTTTGGTTTATATATTCGGCATTTAATAACAATGAAATTGAAGATGGTGCATATTTAAAGGGCGATATGTCTGATAGCGGGGGTACTCCTACCTATCGCAATGAATATACGCCCAGCTACGAAGATGACCCCAACACTACTAATGACGAAAGCAACGACCAGCCAGTAGGATTTTATGGGACTGAAACTATGTCTGCTTGTAATCAAAGTAGTGGAAATTGTTATGATTTAGATGTTGATTCAGACGGAGAAAACATAGAAAGGATATATTTTCCAAGGGGTGGGTGGGTAGATGTTGATTATTCAGATTGTGAAGACGGCTATTGCTATGTTGAAGATGAAAATGGCACTGAGTGGGAATTGGAATACTAAAATTTTAAAGAAGCATAAAGCTAAATAAATTTATGGAATACGAAACCTTAAAATCAAAATGGTGGTATAGATTATTAAAAGTAATTTATATTATTGTTTATATTTTTGTTTCCCTGTGTGTAGTTTGGATAGCGTGGGATTCACGCCCCCAAACATACACCCTACCAAACCTTATGACTTATGAACCTGAACTTTATTCACGTGGAAATTGGGGAAATGTAATTCAAGTTTTAGCAATCGGATTGCCAATAATTTATATTATTTTTGAAATCATAAAAGGAATTTTCTTTTATATTTCAACTGGAAAATGGTTGGCATTTAAATTTAGATTGAAAAAATAAATCTATGAAAGAAAAAATTAAAATAATTTGCCTAATCTTACTAACAATTTCTATCTTTGTTTTTGTTGCTGCTTATACTTTTAGAACTTTAGTTGATATTGGTTGTTCATCTCCCAGTCTTCGCTCTGCGAAAGAAACTGGAACAAATTTAGAAAAATTTATTTCAGCAAAATTTCTTAATGTAAATTGTTCTCTTTGGAATAGAACAATTCAGTTTCAAGGAAATTATTATTAAAATAAATCTATGGATTTTTTAAAAAACAATTGGTTTAAAATATTAGCAATATTATTTCTAATTGGTGCTTTAGCGGACAATCCTTATGGTTATTATCAATTTTTAAGATGGGCAATTTTAGTCATCGGGGCATATTCAGCACATTTAACTTATAAGGCAGGAGGTAAGGCTTGGACTTGGATTTTTGGGATAATAGCTGTTTTATTTAATCCGATTATTCCTTTCACTTTTCAAAGGAATACTTGGCAATTTATTGACGTAATTGTAGCGATAATATTTTTTGTATCGCTATTCAATAAAAATGAAAGAAAAAATTAAGAAATACTGGTTGCTGATATTTTTTATCTTGTTTATCTTTTTTATTCTTTTGCGTTCGCATTATAATGCGAAAACCTGCAAATGCTATGAAGTAGTGGGCGATGACGATAATTTTGTTTGCTATACTCCAGACGGACAACTTGATACAAAAGGAGAATGTGTTGGAGAAAAAATCTATAAAAAATAAATCTATGAAATTAAAAATCATTTCAATCTTAATTGTAGTTGCGATTCTCGGTGGAGTCTTTTATTGGTTTCAATGGAGACCAAGTCAGATTAGAGAAGAATGTAGTAAAGGAGATGGAATTATTGAGGTTCTTTATAAACAATGTTTGAGAGAACACGGATTAGAAAAATAGCCATATAATTATTGTTAAAGAACATAAGACACACCAAACATCAACTCAAGAAGGTTGTTTCAAACTTATAAGGGTTAAATCGCTACTAATCGCTAAATTTAAGGGGTTCTTACTACCATTTTCGGTCAACGAGGAAGTATAGACCTTATCTTTAAGATTTATCTTAATCACTTCTAAAATATCCCTTTCTTCCTCACTCAAAACAACTCCCTTCCTTCTATTCATCAGCCAAAGCGAAAGATTAGTGGCTGATTTTTTTTCTTCAGGGTTTGCTTCTCCAAAATAATCTCTAACCGCTTTAATAATTAAGCTTTGTTTTTGATTTGTTTTTCTTGGTAAGCGTCTCGTATTTTATCCCTTGAAATTGGATTTTTTATTTTGGCTCGGGGAGATATATTATAAATTTCATTAATACCTTTTCTTGCCATACCCCCATACGCCCCCTATGGTTTAACTAAATAATCCTCTGTCTAAAAAACTACTTGAATTTACGAGGGAAAAAAGGAAATAAAGAAACTAATGATTATTTAAATTGGCCTTGTTTAATTTCTTTTAATTCATTATTATTCTCTATTGTTTGTCTATTTTTAGCTTCATTTTCCTTGTATTATCAAACTATCCCCCTTTATTTTTATTTTGCTATCTTTTGCTTTTTATTTGTTATTAATTTGCAAAATGCCATTTTTTGCTGTTTTTTATATTGTTTTTTCCTGCTTTTGCTTCAAATTCTCGTCTTTTACGGTATTTTAACCCATATTTTCTCCGTTTAACTCCTTTATTTCTTCCGTTTTATCAGGGTTTTTACTATTATTTTTTATCTGTTTTATCCCTGTTAACTCTTCTGATAATTCTTCTTTTTTAGTTATTTCTTCCCTGTTTTTTCTCTTAAAAACAATTACTTTTCCTCCATTCAACTTCTTTCCATAATTCTTTGTTCTCTGGGTAATTGCCAGCGAAATCTCTAAAATCATCTTTCCCCCAAATAACAAACCATTTTCCATTTTGGTCTTGCCATAATGGTTTCCCCTGCCAATAACCTTTTTTCTTATAAGTATCTTTAGAAGAAAGAAAATCGTTTTTTCTTTGTTTAGTTTCGTTTGGTGAGTGTTCTTTGTGTCCTCCCGAATTGGCAACTTTATTACCCGAATTGGCAACTTTAATACCTTGTTTGGTAATTGTTGCTCCGATTGGCAACTCTCTCCATTCTCCATAATTGATATTAAAAGATAATTTGTTGCTTCGTTTGGTAATCAGATTTCTCCATATCAATCTCTTTTCCGTTCTCCAAATATGATATTTCTTTATGC
>CAZWDF010000010.1:10469-17267 GCA_964632335.1 uncultured Candidatus Saccharibacteria bacterium
TTATGCCGGTTTCCTTAACGAACTGGGAATTACTAATGTAATCGCTTGGCTTATTCCACCCCAAAGTTTTTCTTAAGACGACCCAAATGTATCGAAACTCATAATTGCTTAACTTCGTTTTGGCAAGTGTTTCCATTATTTCGTTGGGTATTTTGATATAATTTTCCATTATTTTCTTTTGACCAATTTAAAACCTCGTTTATAAATCCCGAAAACTCATCTTTAAAATCAGATTCGGGTTCAAAGTGAATTAAAAGTTTTGGAGATTCTTTTTTCATAATAGCGACCGAATTTCTTTTTTATCTTCAAATATCCTCTGTGAATCAATTGCTTTACCGCATTTGGCTTGATATTCATTTCTCTGGCTGTTTCTTCTCTCCCAAGTCCATTAGCCCTCAATTTTACTGCCTCTTTTTCTTTGGGCGGTAAGTCGTTCGTTAAAATTTCAAGCTCTAAACAACTAAATAATTCATCTTGGAATTTTCCCTTATCCGAAACTACCTTGCTTTCCTCTTTTTCTTCTAATTCCGCCATTTCTTGTAATGAAACAACGCCTCTGTTGGGATATAGGTATTTGTGTTGAGATTTCCAGAAACTTTCTCTTTGTTTATTCTCAACTTTTTTATCGTATGGAAGAATTATTTTTTTAGACATATTAAAAATGCTAAAGCCCCTGCTCGGGGACGAGACAGGGGCTATTGCCCACTTTGGTTGTCCCCGATTAAACAAAAAACTCCAAGCCCAGACAACTATTCAACAATAATTGTTTCGGCTTGGAGTTGGCTTCCAAAAGTCCCTACTACCTCCAACTCCGCTTTGGTCTTTGCCTCAGACCAGACGGATTCTCATATTAGATAACACTCATTTTAGAAACAATGTCGCCATTGTTCCTCCGAAGAACCCCCTTAGGTCTTTTTCCTTTATGGTAGGATAGGCACCATCGGAACTATAATTGCTATTATAGAGCCATTTCAAGGTTGGCTAAACTGAAATGATAGTAATGGGATTAAATTGTTAAAAAAAATTTAAACCCCAAACCAACAAAAAATTGTTAGTTGCTGATTTGGAGCTTTTCTGCTCGTATTAGATTTTTATCTAATAACCCCGTTCAGTAGTTTTTAAAACCACCTTCACGCTTTTGATTTTTACGAGTCTAATTAATATAGGCTACTCGACTCACCTATATTTGCTAACTTAACCAATGTTAAGAGCTAATGTTAAGGCCTTAGGCCGAGCGATAGGGGACTTTTTTTAAATTATTGATGTGCTCAATTTCTAAATTCTTTTTAGCATATCTCAAAAATTTTGTCAAATCTCCCTTTTGGACAATTTTAACTCTCGAAGAGTAAAAAACTTTTTGCCGGTCAGTAAATCTTCTTTAATTTGGTTTTGCCAGTTTTCCTCATTTAAATCTTTGGGCTTGTCTAATGCTTGTGAAACTAAATCTACCGCCCTTTCAAGGGGGATTTCTTCAATGGTTTTTTCTATTTTAAGTGTTTCCATAAATTTATTACCTTTCTACTTAATAGGAAATTTGTGCGTAAACAAGTTAAAAAAGGCTACATTTGGGGTATTTTATACTCAAACTCAAAGGGTAGATATGTGTGCACGTGTGTATCCATAGAAGTGGCCTTAATTGGCGGAGGGAATCCTCCCCGACCAGGGGAAATCACTCTTTCTCACCGGGGAGTTTTATTTTTAGATGAATTTCCCGAATTTCACCGAGATGTTTTGGAATCTTTGCGCCAGCCAATTGAAGAAGGAAAAATTACTATTTTGAGGGCAAAACATTCTTTAACTTTTCCCGCTCGTTTTACTTTGGTAGCAGCAACAAATCCTTGTCCCTGCGGCTATTTCGGAGACCCGGAAAAGAAATGTAGCTGTACTCCTTCTCAAATCCAAATGTATCGAAGGAAACTCTCCGGTCCCCTGATGGACAGAATAGACCTCTTTATTAATGTCCCCCCGTTAAAGTATGAAAAATTAGTTGCTCCTGACGAAGAAAATTTTAGCCAAAAAATAAGACAGAGAGTGGAAAAAGCCAGAGAAAAACAGTTGGAACGTTTCTCGACGAATAAAACTAATTCGGAAATGGAAATCCCCCAAATAAAAAAATACTGCCAAATTGACAGCCAATCCGGAAATCTTTTGAGAAAATACGTTGATTCTGGAAAATTATCTGCCCGAGGTTACCACCGGGTTCTAAAGGTAGCTCGGACTATTGCCGACTTAGACAATTCCGAAAATATTCTCTATCACCACCTTAGCGAAGCCTTAATGTATCGAGTTAGGGAAAATTAAAAAATATTTTACACCTAATTTTAGGCTATCTGGCAAATGGGTTTCTGGTCCCGGAAACTCCGAAATGTACATGGCAGCCAGTTGAGTTTCCCGCTCCGGGAGTTCCGGGTTGGCCGCCCATTAAAGCAATAATTTGTCCCTGGGAAACCTGGTCGCCGGGATTAACTAAACTCGTAGAAATATGACCATAACTTGTCACCACGCCATTGGGATGCAAAATACTTATCGTGTTTCCCGCTCCGCCGAAAGCCCAGCGAGAAGTAGAGTTAGTCAATTTCACTTTCAAAACTGTTCCGCCGGCAGCAGCATAAATTGGCTCCCCGCAATTACCATGGCTGAAATCGATAGCATTATACCAATGGAGTCCTTGGGTGATTCGGCAGGGAGAAGAAATCGGACAGATAAAATAGCTATCCGCTATTGGAACCCAGACCGGGGCGTATTTTACTGGCGGAGGAGGAATTACGCCATTAGGGATAATTAAAATATCACCAACAAAAATATCGGCCTCGCTGGAAAGTTCATTAAAAGATTTTATATCTTCAGTTTTGGCTTTATATTTTTGGGCAATTTCTGAAATAGTGTCGTCAGCTTTGACATGATGAATTACCCCGGAAACCGGGGGAACAATAAGTTTTTGACCTGGCTGAATTGTTGAGCCTTGGTTTAAATTATTAGCCCACAAAAGAGTATTCAAGGTGATGCCGAATTTAGTAGCAATCGACCAGAGACTATCTCCTTCTTCGACCTGATATTCAACAATGATTTTTTTTATGTCTTCTTGTTCATATCCTTCAAACAGGGCTCCCAAAACCTGAGGGGAAAAAGTAGTTGGCGGAGCAACGCCAGTTAAGCTATTTTTTTCGACTAAAAGAAAATCTGGCGACTCGACTGAGAATTTTTTAGTCGGGCCTAAAAATAACCCTTCTCCGCTTTGAGGTAATTGTTTAGAAAGAGAGATAATAGGGATGAGAGTTTTATTATTAATCCAAAAGTAAGGGGGAATTAAAACGATGACCCCAAAAAAAATGACTGAGATAAGCCCAAAACAGAAGAAGGGGTCCTTAAACGATCCCTTAATTTTTTTAAAATAATTTTTGAATTGAAAATAAGAGGGCATCTGTCCTTTTTCCATTTTACTTTTTAAAATCCGGAAGTCAAGATAATTATTCACATACTAAAAAGATGATAGAATGGGTTAATGAGTTTGGTTTCGGTAAGAGATATTAAAAATTTGCTCAAAAGGTACAAGGTTCATCCTTTAAAGAGAATGGGCCAGAATTTTTTAATCGATGAAGAGATAATTAAAAAGGTTATTGAATCTGCTCAACTCTCCAAAAACGATATTGTTTTAGAAATTGGCCCCGGCTTAGGAGTTTTAACTCAGGAATTAGCTAAAAGAGTCAAAAAAGTAATTGCCGTTGAGAAAGACTCAAAGATGTGTCAAATATTGAAGGAAATGTTGGATTGTTGGAATGTTAAGAATGTGGAAATTGTTAACGAAGATATCCTCAAACTGGATACAAGATACAAAATACAAGATACAAAATACAAGGTTGTTGGCAATTTGCCCTTTTATCTAACTGCACCAGTTATCCGCCAATTTCTGGAAGTCGTTGATGTCAAACACCGAGCCTCCGCTTGCGGAAGCGAAGGTAAAGATGAGGACAAAGTCCTCATCGCCCCTCAACAGATGGTTTTAGTGGTTCAAAAAGAGGTGGCCCAGAGAATTTGCCCGCCTCGACGAGCCCGCTCGTCGGGCGAGGCGGGCGCCAAACCTCCCCGAATGAACCTTTTAGCGGTTTCAGTTCAATTTTATGCTAAGCCAGAAATTGAAACTTTTGTTCCAAAAAAATCTTTCTGGCCTCAGCCAAAAGTTGATGGCGCCATAATAAAAATAATCCCAAAAAAACTATCAACGCGCCCCGGCAGCGTTGATTTATTCTTTAAGATAGTGAAGGCGGGGTTTTCTCAACCAAGAAAACAATTGGTCAATAATTTATCCCGAGGGTTAGGAATTGAACGAGAGAAAGTTAAGGATTGGCTTTCAAAAAATAATGTCCGACCGAGCCAGCGGGCTGAAACTTTAAGCGTGGAAGATTGGATTAATTTATTGCAAAGTTGTAGAATAAACTAATCTTTTGTAAAATGAAATTAATGGGAGGGAAAATTAAAAATCTTTTCTTTATTTTCATCTGGACTAAAAAACAGCTAATTTTAGCTGTTTTGTTTTTGATATTTTTAGGGTTAGCTTTTCCTCTCCAATTTGCCCAGGCTGGTGTTGTTAGCGGCATTCTTGGCGCTCTAATGGCAATACCAACTGCTATCATTACTCTGCTCCTTCAGCTTGTATTGCTGGTGACAAATTTATTTGTTAGTATAGCCGGAGCAATTTTATGGTGGGTCTTAAGCCCTTACTTTATGAGTCTTCCTTATACTTCCGGCGGAATTGTTGATGTCGGCTGGCCGATTGTTAGGGATTTCATTAATATGTTTTTTATTATCGCTTTGGTAGTAATTGGTTTGGCTACCGCCTTAAGGATTAAGGAATATCAGGTTCAAAAAACTTTACCTACTTTAATCATTATTGCTATTTTAATTAATTTTACTCCGGTAATTTGCGGATTGATTGTTGATGCCTCCAACATTATAATGAACTTTTTCTTGGAGGAATTAACCGGGCTGCGGGTTATGGTAACCGTCTTTTCTACACAGGGGTCGTTACTTTTGGAAATGGTTTACCATCCTTTTGACATTCGTTACGCTAGTGCTGCTTTGGGTAAAACTATTGGTCTGATTGCTTTCGGAGGGATAGCAACTTTTGTCTTCCTTCTCTATTCTGTCTTATTTATAATGAGGTACATAATGATTTGGGTGTTAGTGATTGTTTCACCCATTGCTTTTTTCTCTCGAATTTTTCCAGCCACTAAAAGAGGTGAATATGCATTTAAAAGTATTTTGAGTTGGGACGAATGGTGGAAACAGTTTATTGAATGGTCGCTAATTGGAATAACAGCCGGTTTTTTTCTATATTTAGGCGAGCAATTAATGGTCATGGCTCCTGACTTTATCCCCGGAGTTTATCCAGAAGGAGTAGGAGGAATGCTTGCCACTCCGATTATTGATTTTATGAATAATCTTTTGCCTTACGGAGTAGTTTTAGCTTTTCTCCTTCTTGGTTTTTTTGTCGCTACTTCCACCTCAGCTCTGGGTGCGGTCGGAATCACCAAATTAGCTAAACGAGGCGCTACAGCAATGAGAAAAGAACTTCCTGGTGCAATCGGAAAGACAGTTAGTGCCCAACTCGGTTGGGCTAAGAAAGGATGGGGAGCATTCGCCACCAAATATCCTGAAGCAGCTAAAATAGTTGGTGCTCCTGTTGCTTATCCAACCAGAGTGGCTAAATGGGCCGGTAGAAAAGTTTCCGAAAAAATTCCAGAAAGGGTAAAAACTGGGGCTGGTTTAGTAAAAAAGGGGTTAAAAGCAGCTCTTTGGGAATATGATGCTGGTAGAAAAACTAAAGGAGGAAAACCGATAAAAGAACCAGGTATCTTGAAAGCCGGCTTGGAACCATTTAGAAAAGAAATTTTTGGACTAAGAAAAGGAGAAAGGCCAGAAAGACCGAAAAAAGCACCAGAGGAAACAGACGAAGAATTTGAGGCCCGTCTGGAAACATATGATGCGGAGATGGAAAGACAAGGAGAAGAAAGAGTAGTCCCAGAAGCAAGAGTAGTCCCAGGAGCAGCAGTGGCTCCAGTTGGAGGAGCCGCTCCGCCAGAAGAAGAAAGAGAAAGAGTCCAAAAGCAGATTGCTAATTTAGAGAAGGAGATAGTTAAACCATACCCAGAATCGTCACAAGCCGAGCGAGAGAGGTTACGAGAAGTACAAAAAGAGAACTTAGAAAAATTAAAGACCAAATTAGAAGAATTAAAGCCGGCGGAAGAGTTAGTTATACAGAAATACCGGGATCTTCGAAGAAAAATTGGCAACATCTATAGAAAAATAGAGGGAAGACCAGAGAAAGAGACCATAAAAGAACGAGAGGAATTAGATGTCTTAAAGAAAGAGGCCGATGAAATCTGGGGAACAATTAAAAAAGATGAGATATTATATAAAAAATGGGGGGAAACTGAAAGAGGATGGAGAAGACCGCCAAGAGGCGGCAGCCCGCCCGGACCGCCAAGAAAAGAAGGTCCTCCCTCAAGAACACCGCCGTCAAAACCACTAAAGCCAGTGACGTCAGCGGCAGCACCTACCCTTGAACCGACACCGCCTACCACAAAAGCTCCATCGCAACCAAAAGCTCAACCCCAAGTAGAAGAAATCTATCCTGTAGAAATGTTAGAACGTCAAGTAAAAGAACACTTAGAACAAGTAAGGAAGGCGGGCGGAATCCCCTCCCTCCATCAGCCCTTTCTGACCGCTTATTTGAGACAAAAAGGCGTAAGTAAAGAAGAAATTTCTAAAATGACCCCTCAAGAAGCTTGGGCTAAAGCA
>CAZWDF010000010.1:17277-19397 GCA_964632335.1 uncultured Candidatus Saccharibacteria bacterium
GAAGAGATACTTCCTGAAACTCCGCCACCATCCCCAGCAACCCGAGAAATCCGTAAAGGAATTCCTAAAAGAGAGTATAAAAAGTTAAAAAAACAAAAGAAGAAAAGAGGAAAAGGAGAAGAGGGAGAGGAAGAAGAATATTAGAGAAAAAGAAAGCAAAATAAAAAGTACTTTTAAAAAAATTGGGGCGAGAAAGCTTGAAGCTCCTCGCCACCGAAGATAAGAAGGAAAAAGGGATTGGTTATTTGAATTGCTCTTCCCGCTGCTTGATGAGCTCCTCCAGCTCCTTCTGAGCTTTATCAATTTCATCCTTAGGGGTATTTTGGAGCTGAAGCTGTTTCACTTTATTTTCCGCCTGTCTGATTTTTTCTCCGAAGCTCGCTTTAAGGATCTCCCTCTTTCTATCTAGTTGGGCATCTAAATGGTCAGCTTCAGCATGCACTCGGTCTAGACGCTCTATCAAGGCCTCAACTGCTTCCGGCGCCGAGAGTGGACTGCAGGCAGTTCTGAGTTTTTCCGTTCCTGCTCTAATTTCTTTAGTTTCTCGTCGAAGCCTTTGAGTCTCAGTTTCCGACGGCTGCTTGGCTTCCTCAGTAGATCTTATCCTTCTAAAGAAAAACCCAAATGCTGCGCCGACTGCCAAAAAAGCGAGACAAAGAACTGCCACAAATGCTCCGATCGGTACCATTGTTATCACCTCCTTTCTTGGTATTTCCCTTTTCCTTCTTTCTCCCCCAGATACTATTTATATTATATAACCAATTTAAAATTTGTCAAGATGCCAAAAGATAATTTATCAAAACAACCTAAAGAGGAAATCCTAGCCGATGCATTAAAAACAATTTTTTCTGAAGATGGATTTCTTCAAATTTCCGAAATTTGTATTAAAAACGAAATTGGGGAAGAAAAAATTGAAGAAATCGCTCATCAAATCGGCTTAGTTCTGTTGGGGAAATTACCGCCAAAACAACTAAGAACCGCCCTGGAAAAGGAAGCAAAGTTAGACCCTTTAACTGCAACAAAAATTAACCAGGAAATCAATCAAACTATTTTTGCCCCGGTAAAGTCTTTTTTAGAGGAAGTTTACAAAATAGAGATTGCTCCGCCAGCTAAGCCGGCTGGAGTAACTCCACCACCAGAAGAAAAATCCCCAGAAGAAGAACCAAAAACCCCAGAGGAAAAACCAGAAGTTCCTCCGAAAAAAGATGTTTATAGAGAACCAATTGAGTAAGAATGCCTAATGCCTAAAAATTTAGTTATTGGACATTGGACATTTTATTAGACATTAGTAATTAGAAATTAGATATTTATTTATGCGCTTTACCGTCCCTCAATTTATTGAGCATGAACCAAAAATAGTAGGTCCCTTAACCTTCAAACAGTTTAGCTTTATTGGTGTTGCGGCAGCAATCTGTTTTATTCTTTATTACGCTGTCCCCTTTTCGGTTTTTTTGGCCGCCTGCCTTATTTTGGGCGGAGGAGCAGCAGCTTTGGCTTTTTTGAAAATTGGAGGGAGGTCATTAGCAACTGTTTTTGGGAATTTTTTAAAATTTAGCGCTTCCACCAGAATCTTTATCTGGAAAAAAGGGGAAACTCCGATAATGATTTTTAAAAAAGTAGGTCCGCCAGCCGGCGGAGAAAAAGAGGAAGAGGCCAAAGACGAGCTTCCTCTAAAAATTGCTGGAAAAAGTCAGCTAAAAAAACTGAGAACCCAAATTGAAATAAAGACGAAATAACCACCACGAATAATTACGAAATTTATACGAATTTTTTACGAATAATTTACTGAAATAAATAAATGGTTGAGTTGGTTCATAAAGATCTCAGTTATAAAATTATTGGTCTAATATTTAATGTTTTTAATGAATTAGGGTATGGGTTTCAAGAAAAGTATTATCAAAGGGCTATTGCCCTGGCCTTAGACAAAGAAAAACTAAATTACATTAGAGAAAAAGAGGTTAAATTAAATTATCAGAATAATCCTATTGGAAAGTATTTTCTTGACTTTATCATCGAAAATAAAATTGTCTTAGAATTAAAAGTGGCTAATAATTTCTACATTCAAGATATAAAACAAATATTGGGGTATTTAAAAGCAAGTGGATTACAGTTAGGTATTT
>CAZWDF010000011.1:0-3864 GCA_964632335.1 uncultured Candidatus Saccharibacteria bacterium
TATAAATGAGATAGCGGATTTATGTGAAGTAACGGGTGCCAATGTTAAGAAAGTTGTAGAGGGAATGAAGAGCGATAAACGAATTGGTCAATATGCGCTTTTAAATCCTGGTTTAGGATTTTCTGGTGGCACACTCGGCAGGGACCTCCAGGTTTTAAAGAAAATTGGGAAATGCAAAAAAGTAAAAACACGAATAATAGATTCTATTATAGAAATAAATCAGAATCAAAACAAAAAAATTATAAAAAAAATAAAAAATATATTTGGTTCAATTTCTAAATTAAATGTTACAATTTTAGGTCTTACCTATAAACCTGGAACTAGTACTTTGCGGCGTTCAGCAGCCTTAGAGATAGCTAAAAAATTAATTTTCTATAAGGCTAACGTTAGAGCTTTTGACCCTATGGTCAATCCTCAAAAAATAATGAAGGGATTAAGTATTTTTAAGAGTCCATATGATGCCGTAAAAGATTCCGACCTTATTCTTTTGATTACCGAGTGGCCAGAATTTAAAGATTTAAATTTTTCTAAAATCAAAAAATTAATGAGAAAACCGGCAATAATAGATTGTAAAAATTTTCTGGACCCAAGGGTTTTTAAAAATATAGGTTTTGATTATTACGGTATCGGTATTAAAAATTAAAACACAAAATACAAAAATATGTTAAATATGTTATTGAAAAATAAAGTAGCAATAATTACTGGAGCAGGCGGTGGAATAGGTAGCACTATTGCCCAGACATTTGCTAGGGAGGGGTGTAATGTTATTTTAGTTGACCGCATAAAATCAAGTTTAGACAGGGTTTCCAAAGAATTAGAAAAATATAATTGTGAATTTTTAGCTCTAACAGCTAATGCCTGCGACAATAAAGAAGTAGATAATGTAATAGATGCTACCGTAAAAAAATTTTCTAAAATAGATATTTTGGTTAACACCGCAGGTATTCAAGGACCTATAGGACCATTTGTAAATAACGATATCAATAAATGGGTTGAGACAATAAATGTCAATCTTAATGGCACTATGTTATTTATAAAAGCTGTTTTACCCACTATGCTCAAGCAAGGTTGTGGGAAGATTATAAATTTTTCAGGTGGCGGAGCTTTTAATCCCCGGCCAAATTTTTCGGCTTATGCTACCTCAAAAGCAGCAGTTGTGCGCCTTACCGAAACCTTAGCCGCAGAATTGAAAGAATATAATATCCAAGTTAATGCAATTTCTCCAGGTGCAGTGAATACTAAGATGCTGGAGCAAGTGCTTGAGGTCGGACCAAAGGCCGCCGGAGCTAAGTTTTATGAAAAGGCGAAAAAGCAAAAAGAAGAAGGAGGGGATTCACCCCAGTTAGCAGCGGATTTGGTATTATTTTTATCTTCAGAAAAATCTTATAACCTGAGCGGCAAAATAATAAGTGCTAAGTGGGAGGACTGGAGAGAGTGGGATAAGGAAAAAATTTCAAAGATTATGTCATCTGATTTATATACTTTAAGAAGAACAATATGAGAGTAGGAATTATTGGGCCTGGCCGTCAGGGTTGGCGGCGAGCTAAAGTCATTAAAGAGGGTGGAGATAAAATAATTATGATGGCTGCAGAAATGAAAGATAAAAACGCAAAGCTTTTTTCTCAAAGTTTTGGTTGTGAAATTACTGATAATTGGAAAGATTTAGTTAAAAGAAAAGATATTGATGCTGTACTTATCTGTACCCCTCCAAACCTCCACGCTGAAATGGCGATTGCTGCCTTAAAAACTAAAAAACATGTTCTGTGTGAAAAACCCATCGCTCTTAATGTCAAACAGGCTGAGGCAATATTAAGAGAAGTAAAAAAATCTGGCTACAAGTTAAAATGCGGATTTAATCTCCGTCATCATCCAGCGATAGCTTTAGCTAAAAAAATGGTAGATAAGGGGTTAATTGGGGAGCTAATGTTTATTCGTTGCCGTTACGGAATAGCAGGAAGAAAAGGATATGAAAAAGATTGGAGAATGAAAAAAGAAATCAGTGGAGGAGGGCAGTTAATGGACCAAGGCGTGCATATTTTAGATTTATCCCGATGGTTTTTAGGAGAATTTAGCGAAGTTTTTGGAAGTCTCTCTATTAATTTTTGGAAAATTTCTCCTTTGGAAGATAATGTTTTCTTTATTTTACGAACAGAGAAAGCCCAAACTTCGTTTTGCCATATTAGTTGGACCCAATGGAAGAATTTGTTTTCTTTTGAAATATATGGAAAAGATGGCTATCTTGCAATTGAGGGTTTGGGCAAAAGTTATGGTCCAGAAAAACTTATTTTCGGAAAAAGGGATTTTAGAAAACCCTTTAGCCAAAAGATAATTAAATTTGGGAATAAAGATTGTTCTTGGCTTGAAGAATGGAAAGAATTTATTTCAGCAATAAAAAAAGACCGCCAGCCCTTAGGAAATGGGCAAGATGGTCTCGAGGCAGTTAAACTCGTCGAAAACATTTATAAATCAGCTGAGCAAGAAAAAGTAATTAAATTGAAGTAGATAATGAGCAAATAAAATTATGGATTTAAATAAAAAGAAAATTTTAGTTACTGGAGGAGCCGGATTCATTGGCTCAAATTTAGTAATGGAGATTCAGGAGAAATATCCAGAGGCAGAAATAACTGTAATTGATAACTTTTTTTCCGGTCATTTCGAAAATTTAAAAGGATTTAGGGGTGATTTTATTTTAGAAAATATTGCTACCTGCGATTTAAAGAAATATTTTTCTAAAATAGATATTATTTTTCATCAAGCAGCCATTTCTGATACTATTTTTTCTGATTATCAAAAAGTAATTTTTGAAAATATAGAAGGATTTAGAAATGTTTTAAATTACGCCTTATCTCATAAAACAGACTTTATCTATGCTTCTTCCAGCGCTGTTTATGGAAAAAGCACTCCTCCAATGAAAGTTGGATTAGGAGAATTTCCAGAAAGTCATTATGGATTTTCAAAACTAATTATAGACAACATTGCCAGGAAGTATTTTAATTCAATAAAAAATAAACTTGTTGGTTTAAGATATTTTATTGTTTATGGACCGAGAGAGGCCCATAAAATCACAGAAACCAGAGGAAGTTTAATTTGGAAACTCTACTCTTAAATGAAAGAAGGAAAAAGGCCAATATTATTTGGGGATGGAGAACAAAAAAGAGATTTTGTTTACGTTAAAGACGTAGTAAAATCTAATTTTCTTAGCTTGGAAGCTAAAAGAAATGGCATATTTAATGTTGGCACCGGCAGAGCTACTACTTTTAATGAAGTGGTTAATACTTTAAATAAAATCTTGGGAACAAATTTAAAACCAGAATATAAAAAAAATCCATATAAAGAAATTTATAAATATTATAGTGAAGCTGATTTAACTAAAACAAGGAAGGTTTTGGGATACATTCCAGAATATACTCTTGAGGAGGGGATAAGAAATTATTTAAAATAAATTTTAATGAATATGGAAATTAAAGAATTACCATTAGTTACTATAATCGTCCCAGTTTTAAATGGAGAGAAGCACATTAAAAATTGTTTAGAGGATATTTTAAACCAAAATTATCCCAGGGATAAAATCGAAGTTTTTGTTATAGACGGCGGAAGTCAAGATAATTCAAGAAATATTGTTAAACAGTTCATTAAGGAGCAACAATCTTTTAATGCTGTACTTTTGGATGAACCTGGAAAGAATGTCGCCACTGCATTTAATATCGGAGTTAGGAGAGCAAGGGGAGAGATTATAATGAAGATGGATGTTCATACCGAATATGAACTAGACTATATTTCTAAATGCATAGAGTACTTTAAAAAAACCAGGACTGATTGTGTTGGTATACCAATGAAGCATCAGGGGACAAATTACATCACTAA
>CAZWDF010000011.1:3874-18212 GCA_964632335.1 uncultured Candidatus Saccharibacteria bacterium
TGCCTATACGGCTTCCTTTGGTTCGGGAGGTGGCAGATTTCATAATGAGAGATATGCTGGCTACGCCGATGCGGTTTATTTAGGTGCCTATAAAAAAGAAGTTTTTAATAAAATTGGTGGTTGGGATGAGGAAATAATACATGCTGACGATGATGATTTTAATTATCGTCTTAGGAGAAGCGGAGGTAAAATTTATTTAACTCCTAAGATTAAATCTTATTACTATGTTCGTCCAAGTTTAAAGAAACTTTGGGATCAATATTTTAAATATGGGTATTCAAAGGTTCTTTTTATAAAAAAGCATCGGCTTTTAGGGGCCGGACATCACATTATACCCTCAGTTTTTGTTTTAAGCTTAGCTGGGAGTTTTTTATTGGGCTTTGTTTTTTGGCCTCTTCGGGCTTTATTTGTTTTAATTTTAGCTATGTATTTAACCATTTCTCTTTTGGTCTCATTAAAGATTTCTTTTAAACAGGGATTTAAATATTTCCCTATTTTACCTTTGGTTTTTGCTACTTTACATTTTAGTTACGGAATAGGATTTCTAAAAGGAGTTTTTGAAGCCTTTTTAATAAAAAAATGAGGAAAAATTTTTTACCATTTTCATTACCTTATATAGCTAAAAAAGAGATTTCGGCCGTAAAAAAAGTTTTAAAATCTGGTTGGTTGACCACTGGTTTAGTTACTCAAAAGTTTGAGAAAGAATTTGCTAAATATATTGGAACAAAATATGCGGTAGCCTTAAACTCTTGTACTGCTGCCTTGCATTTATCTTTAGATGCTGTTGGATTAAAATCAGGAGATGAGGTTATTGTTCCGACAATGACTTTTACGGCTACCGCTGAAGTAGCGACCTATTTTGGGGCAAAGCCAATATTTGTTGATTGCAGAGAAGATACTTTTAATATTGATCCCTTAAAAATTGAAGAAAAAATTACCAAAAAAACAAAAGCGATTACTCCGGTTCACATTGGCGGTCAAGCTTGTGATATGGATGAAATTTTAAAATTAGCTAAAAAATATAATTTAAAAATAATCGAAGATGCAGCCCACGCCTTACCTTCAAAATACAAAGGAAAAATGATTGGTACTATTTCTGATATTACTTGTTTTAGTTTCTATCCAACAAAATCGATTACAACTGGCGAAGGGGGGATGGTAACTACTAATAATAAAAAATGGGCAGAAAAAATAGAAATTATGAGGCTTCATGGAATTAGTGAAGAGGCCTGGAAAAGATACAAAAAAGAAGGCTCTTGGTATTATCAGGTTCTTTATCCTGGTTTCAAATATAATCTAACTGATATTGCTTCGGCTTTAGGATTAGAGCAACTTAAAAAATGTAATTTACTTTATAAAAAAAGAAAGGAGATAGCCAAAATTTATAATCTGGCTTTTAAAAATATGGAAGAAATTGAAATTCCTTATATTGAGCCGTTTAACCAGCCTGCCTGGCATCTTTATATAATTAAATTAAATTTAGAAAAATTAACTATCTCTCGAAATAGATTTATAGAAGAAATGAGGAGAAGAAACATTGGAACCAGCGTTCATTTTATTCCCCTTCATCTACAACCTGCATACAAAAAATACGGTTACAAGATTAATGATTTTCCAGTAGCCAATAAGGTTTTTCAACAAATTGTTTCTTTACCAATTTATTCGAAAATGACCAAAGAGGATGTCAAAGATGTCATTCTTGCAGTGAAAGATATTGTTAAAAAATATCGCAAAAAAGATGCTTAAAAGACTCTTTGATATATTTTTCTCTCTTTTGGGTTTAATTATTCTAAGTCCTGCATTGATTCTAATAGCCATTTTAATAAAATTAAATTCTGCCGGACCAGTTTTTTTTCGGCAAGAAAGAGTTGGCAAAAATGGAAGAATATTTAAAATTTATAAATTTAGAACAATGGAAAAAGATGCTGAAAAAAAAGGAATCCGATTTACTACACCAGTAGCCGATTCAAGGATAACCAAAATTGGTCATTTTTTAAGGAGGTATAACATTGATGAAATCCCCCAGTTAACCAATGTTCTTAAAGGAGATATGAGTTTAGTTGGGCCAAGAGCTGAGGTTCCCGAGATAGTGACTTTGTATAATGAAGAGCAAAAAAAAGTTCTTTCTGTTAAACCAGGAATGGTAGATTATGCTTCTTTGGAGTTTCGAAAAGAAGGAGAGATTATGCCTTCAGCTGAAAATTTATATCAAACTTATACTCAAAAAATAATGCCAGAAAAATTAAGACTAAATCTAAGGTATATAAATGAACAATCTTTATGGCTCGATTTTAAACTAATAATAAAAACAATTTTTAGGATTATCTCAGATATATTTTAATGGAAAAAATAACTCCGATCATTAAAGAATATTTTAGGAAGACAACGAAGATACGAATGTTGTTTTTTATAGTTGTAGACATTTTATTAATAAGCTTAGCAGTCTATTTGGCCTTTTTTTTAAGGTTTGAGGGGCAGATTCCTCCTCAATATTTCAGCACCATTCAGAGAGTTATTGTTCTGGCTTTAATTTTTTGTCTGCCAATTTTCTATTTTTTTAAACTTTATTCCTTTTCCTGGGCTTATGTCAGCACTCAGGAATTAATTTCCCTGTTTAAAGCTGCCTTTTTATCTTTTTTATTTGCCGGAGCGGCTAGTTTAGTTTTTCGAGATTTCCCTCAATTTTCGGGTTTTCCGCGCTCCACTCTTTTTATTAGTTATTTTTTAATTTTTTTATTCTGTGGAGGAGTTCGTTTTTCAAAAAGGATTTATTTACAGTCATTTCAAAAGAAAATTGAGGGAGAAAAAGAAAGAACTTTAATTGTTGGGGCCGGTGATGCCGGCGAGCAAATTTTAAGAAGTATTTTGAGTTCTTTATCGAGCCCTTATTATCCAATTGGTTTTATTGATGACAACCCAACGAAGCAAGGAATAATAATTCACGGACTAAAAGTTTTAGGGAAATTAGATGAGATTCCTCACGTGGTAGAAAGTCGAGGGGTAGAAGAACTGATTATTGCCTTGCCTTCGGCCGGGCCAAGAGCGATTAGGAAAGCAGTTGAAATGGGAAGGAAGGCTGGTTTAAAAAAAATTAAAATAGTTCCTTCAATTGCTGACATTATTAATGGTGAAGTTTCTCTCGGCGCCCTTCGAGAGGTTGAAGTCGAAGATTTATTAGGCCGGGAACCGGTTTCTTTGGACACAAAATCAATTGAGAATTTTATCCAGAATAAAGTAGTTTTGATTACCGGAGCAGCTGGCTCAATTGGTTCTGAACTCTGTCGCCAGGTGGCAAAATTTCGACCGTTCCAACTTTTACCTTTAGACCAGGATGAAACCGGTATCTTTAACATCTCTGAAGAATTAGATGATAGATTCCCGAGATTAAAAATTTCTCCCCTGGTAGCTGATATCCAAGATGAAGAAAAAATTGAGCAGATTTTTGATAAATTTCGTCCCAATACAATTTTCCATGCCGCAGCTTACAAACACGTCCCCCTAATGGAGGAGCACCCCGATGAGGCAGTGAAGAATAATATCTTTGGAACAAAAACTGTTGCTGACGTCGCTATAAAATATGGAACAGAAAAATTTATTTTCATTTCCACTGATAAATCAGTCAATCCGACCTCAATAATGGGGGCAACAAAAAGGGTGGGGGAGATGATTTGTCAGGCCTTTAACAAAAAAGGGCCGACTAAATTTATTTCGGTCAGATTTGGTAATGTATTAGATAGTCGGGGAAGCGTAATCCCCATTTTCCGAGAACAGATAAAGAAGGGGGGGCCGGTGGAGGTTACTCATCCAGAAATGAAAAGGTATTTTATGGTGACAAGCGAAGCCTGTCTTTTGGTAATGCAAGCCGGGGCGATGGGCCAGGGCGGAGAAGTTTTTGTTTTAGATATGGGAGAGCCAATCAAGATTTTAGATTTGGCAAAAGAAATGATTCGACTTTCCGGTTTTGAGCCAGATAAAGACATCCCAATTGTTTTTACCGGAGTTCGACCGGGAGAGAAGTTTTTTGAGGAAATTTTAACTGCTGAAGAAGGAACTATTGCTACCCAAAATCAAAAAATTTTTATGGCAAAACTTTCAGAAGTAAATGAGAATAAATTAAATCAAGGATTAGAAAAGTTAAGAGAAGCAGTTAAAAAATCTAAGCGAGAAGAAACAATAAACATTTTGAAGCAACTCATTCCATCCTATCAATCAAATGTTGTTATTTAAGATTTTTCAAAAGTTTTTGTTGCCGAGCGTTTTTGTTTTTGTTTTGATATTAATAGGAATAATCCTGGTTTTTAGGAAAAAGAGAGGGAAATTAGGAAAAATATTGATAATTTTGGGAATTTTGTTTTATTATCTTTTTTCTATTACTCCGGTAGCTGATTTAATAATATCTCCTTTGGAAAATCAATATCAGCCGGTCCAAAAAGGCGAATTAAATAAAGCAGATATAATTGTTCTACTTTTAGGGGGGAAAGAAGCCGATGTTTTAAGGGCAAGCGAGGCCATAAGAACATATACTGCGAATTTCCAATTTCCAAATTCCAATTTCCAAATAATTATTTCGGGGACAGATCCAATAAACCCTCAAAGAAAAGAGGCAGAAGAGGTTAAGGAGTTTTTGATAGAACGGGGGATACCAGCTGAAAATATAATTTTGGAAGATAAATCAAAGACGACAAAAGAAAGCGCCCAAAATCTTAAAGAACTATTAGCTAAAGAGCCATTTTTCTTAGTAACTTCTGCTTACCATATGAAAAGGTCAATGGAGACATTTAAAAAATTAGGTTTTGACCCAATTCCTGCCCCAGCTGATTTTAAAAGAGATGGGGGGTATGATATCTTGGATTTTTTTCCTGATGCCCAAAAGCTCAGAAATTCCGATTTAGCTTTCCACGAATATTTTGGAATCTTGTTTTACAAACTTCTGGCGATGTGATAAGTTAAGACTATGGACCAAGAGGAAAAGTCTCAAACTGAATATGACGAGATAGATTTGATGGATTATGTTAAGGTGCTTTTAAAGAGAAAGTGGTTGATTTTGGCTGTGTTTTTAGGGGCGGCAATCGTAGCCGGAGTTTTTAGTTTTTTAATGCCCAAGGTTTATAAAATTGGTACGGCTTTAGAAATAGGGCAAGTAGCCGGCGTACCAATAGAAGATCCGGGGCAGGTAGTGGAGAAAATTAAAGGAGATGTTTATGGAATTTTTGTTAGAGAAAAATTAGGAATTCCGGAAGAGAAATATCCAAAAATAAAAACGGAAAACCTCAAAGATACAAGATTGATTAGTTTGGCGATAGAATCGGCCGAACCACAAAAAGCAAAAAACATTTTAGAGGAAATTAATAATTTAATTTTAGCCGAGCACCAGGAAAAAATTAAAATTAAAAAAGAGCTTTTAGAGCAGGATATTAAAACTACCGAGGAAAAAATTAAATTGGTAGAAAGTGATATTGAAAAGACCAAGAATAAAACTCAACCGATAGACGAAGATATAAAAAGGATAGAAAATAAAATTAATAATGCCGAAGAGGAAAAAAGCAATTTGGAGGCAAAAATTGAGGCACTGGAAAAGATTTTGGTTTATGAACAGACCCCCGGAACCCAATTTGCTTTATTTGATACCAAAGAAAAATTGGCGAATAAAAAACAAGAGATAGAGGATTTATATTTAACAATTAATTCATTAAGAAGAAGTAAGGAAGATGTGGAGGTTCAAGTCAATTCTCTAAAAACTAACATCGAAAGTTTAAATGCTCAAATTAATTCTTTAAGAGCATCTTCGGATGAAATTAAACCCACTCAAGTAGTAAAAAGTCCCACTGTTTCGGCGAGCCCGATAAAACCGAGGCCATTATTAAATATAGTGATTGCCGCTATTCTGGGCTTATTTATTGGAGTGTTTTTGGCTTTTTCCCAGGAATGGTGGGAGAAAAGCAAGGTTTGAATTTTCCACACTTGACACATTTCTTTGGAAAAGTGCTATAGTGGGTTAATGTGGACGCTACCCACCCACCACCCCGATTTTAATAATATTTTTAATCTGGAAAAAACCTAAACCTGAAAAGGGAGGGTTTTTTATTTTTATGCCAAACAAAAAAAGAGTTAAAACTTTCTCTAAAAAAGCTGTTACCTATTTGGTCGCATTATCAACAATTTTATGGTCGTTAGGCCTAACCTTTTTCTTTCCTCAAAAAGCTCAGGCAACGGTGACAGAAAGATATGCGGCAGATGCGATGGCTTTTAGCGGACAAAAGATAAAAGCAAGTAGTGATTATGTGGCTCTTTTCGGCTTTGGCTTAACTCAAGATGCCGGCGAAACCTTGAATTTAGTTATGGTTCAGATAAATAATACGACAGGAATTACTTCTTCTGATTTTTCCGGTTTAAGGGTTTATGCCGATACTGGGTCAACCGATGACGCTATTGATGGGACAGATACAATCTGCGGAACCCAGGCAACGGTTAATGTCGACTCTCCTACTACAATCGACACTAGTGGAGGAGGAGGCTGCGCCATACCTGTTGCAGCTGGTAATTATGATTTTATTGTTGCTATTAAGACAAGTGGCACTATTAGTAACGGCGACACTTTTGCTTACCAAGTGCCTGGAGGTCCCATTACTTATGTATTAAGTTCAGGAAGTGTCAGTGCTACTGGTTTGTCAATGCCTGGCATAGCTGCTGATACTGTTGGCCCTCAAGTAACTGGCGGAGGTCCGCCTGATCGTCAAATCGGAGCTCCGGTGGAGGTCATGGTGGATAGATCTTTCAACGAAGCTCCTGCCTCTGGCACTGTTACCACTTCTACTGTTTCACTTAAAACCAATACCGGAAACGCCCTAGGCGGTGCACCTACAGGAGATAATCTTTGCACTAGCGTAACTTTAAATAATACACAAGTTATCTGTAGCCACGCTGCCTTATCTACCGAAGTTTATTATACCTTAACCATAACAACCGGAGTGACCGATTCAGCTGGTAATAGTCTTGCTTCAAACTTTACAGCTCAATTCAAAACCGGAAGTTTTGGAGGCGGTATGGAGTTTAATCCGCCGCCATTTGTCACCGGTACTTATCCTTCTGGCGGTAAAGATTTACCTATTAATGGGAAAATTATGATTAATTTTTCTAGCGCAATGAAAACCAGTGGTCAGGGTTCAGTGCTTAATCAGGCTAATGTTCCCCTTCAAGAACTTGCTAGCAACGGAACAGTTACTGGTTCCAATCTCTTATGGGAAGCAAATCTGTCTTATAGCAGTGATAATAAGCAATTAACAATTAGTCCGCCGCTTACCCCTCCTTTTCCTGGCGCACCGGTTTTAACTGTTGGCACCCGCTACCGCTTTAGGGTTAGAGCCGATAACGATGCTGACCCGGGAAATAACAGTTGCGGTGGAGAAAGCAATTTGCCAGCCTGTGTAATGAATACTTATGGCTTAGCGCTAACTGGTAAAGATTATGAGATTGATTTTACTGTTACTGATGAGGATAATACTCCGCCCCAGGTAGTGGGTTCTTACCCCGATTCAGAAGCTGTTAATGTAGACCGGGCTATTTATGATATCGCCATTTCTTTTAACGAAGCCCTTAATCCTTCTACTGCCACCACTTCTACTGTAAAACTTTATCAAGATAATAATTCCGATGGCCTGATTGATGGGGGAGACACTTTAATAACAGGGACTACTGTTGTCTTAGATGCCGATGGTAGAGTAATTCACTTATCGCCCAACCAGATTCTTGGGGAGGTTAAGAATTTTATTATTAATTTAACCAATGGAATCAAGGATATAGCTGGTAATGCCTTAAGCACTATTAATAGAACATTTATAAGCGGATCATATACAAATGATGAGATACCAGCTGATACTGCTAAACCGACGGTGATGTTTGCCAGTGCTGATAACTTTAGTATTGCCATTACTTTTTCTGAACCATTAAAATTTAATATTTTAACAAACGCTACGGAAAGCACAAGCGACGGGGTCAATGATGTTAATAATCTTTCTAACTGGACAATAGAAACGTCGCCAGACGGAACGAACTGGATGACAAATCCTGTTACCAGCGGAAAACAAGTGAAATATGAGCCTTATAAAAAGACTCTGACAATAAAAGGAATGACTATGCCGCCTGGAAACAGCTTTAAAGCAACTGCTTCAACAAATATTCAGGATTTAGCAGGAAATGGCATGGCCTCTGGGAGCAGAATAGCTCAAGGAACAGCTCAGAGTGCACAGAATACCGGCGGAATGTTAGGACCCGGAGAATCGGCTGGGCCAACCAATTACTTTAATATGGGAACAAGGCCAATTTCCGTCTATCCTAAATCTCCTTTAGCTGGAGCAGCAACAACGTATAGGGTTGAATTCCCGGCTGACACAGCTATAACTGCTTCGGGAAAAATTACTTTAACCTTTCCAACTGGTTTTAGTTTTGCTGCCAGCTGTGCCACTTGGCCCACCGATACCTTTGAAAATTCTGACATTAATGGTCAGGCTCCCAACACGGTTTTAGTTGCTTCTATTGTTTGTGATTCGGTTTCTCGGGTAGTGACAATTACTCTTGGCGCGAACGGCACTAATGCCGGCGATATGCTCCGTTTTGAAATTCAAGGCATAGGTAATTCCCCAGTTCCCAAAGACTATTCTACTTCGGGCTATGTCGTTGATATTAAAACTTATAATTCTTCAAATGCTCTTTTGGAATCAAAAACACCAATACCCTTCTTTATAAATGCTCCGGGTAGCAGAACAATTTCTGGTACTGTTTTTAACGATAATGGAGCTGGAGGAGGTACAGCCAATAATGGCACTAAAGATGGTTCAGAATCTGGCGTCGAAGGTATTAAAGTATGTCTCAGCGGTCCTTCTATTGGTTTTCAGTGCGTTGATTCGGATATCGGCGGCAACTTTTCTTTCACTCAGTTAAATAATGGTTTCTATCACTTAGAGTTGCCGCCGATATCTAGTGGTGTTTATACTGGCGGGCCATTCTTCCGCGATTTAAATGTTTCGGGATCTGACCTCACTGGTGAGAATTTTGGTCTTCAACAAGCCAGTGCTCAAAACATCCTCGATGTTTATATTGAAGGAACTGGTCTAACAGGAACGAAATTAGACATCTTCGCTTTTTCCACTGTGGGAACGATGGCGATGGGACCAGGCGGACCAGCTGCTGGAGGATACGTGATGAGGGAATGTACAATGGGTACAAATTGCGACGCGGTCCAGCTTCCTTTAACTGAGGGCAAATGGCAAGTGGGTGTTGGTCCTTGGATGCCTAAAGACCCTGGTGCGCCTCCCCAGCCGCCAGACTTTACCTTTATGTCTCCAAAGCCAATTGAGGTGGAGGTTACAACAAGCGGAGTACCCGACTTATGCACAACAGGTAATGGAGCGGCTAAAGAACTTTGCTTTACTTTGACTGCTTCTTCAAACCAAATAAAAGGCAAGGTTGTTGATGGTTCAGGTAATGCCATTCAGAATGTTTTTGTGATGGCTAGACCCACTATCTTTGAAGGAACAGGTCCTATGTCAGCAGGCGCCAGTCAAACAGATTCTAATGGTCTTTTTAACACAAAGGTTGTTACTGGCTCTTATATCGTTGAGGCTTATATGCCGGGCATGCCGCCTTCCAATTCTTTTCAATGTACAGTAAAGGACAATACCGGTGCTTCTGATAATAACTCCACAGCTGATGTTTATTGCAACGGAGTTTTGATTGTTAATGATGTTACGGGTTTTTCTGGCTCGGCTATTACAGGTACCGTTACTGAGAACGACCTCATTTTTAAAATCGCCAAATCCGGCACCTCGGTTTCAGGCAAAGTGCTTGATGATTCAAGTAATTCTATAGCTTTTGCCCACGTTGAGGCAATGGAAGTAGATGGCTCAGGGAATCCTTTGGGCGGCTGGGCTGATTCTCCGACTGACAACTCCGGTAATTACACTCTTTATTTAAAAGGAGGGACTAGCACTACTCCTAAAAATTGGAAAATTCGAGGTTTTGCTCCTGGTTTTGGCGAATTACCATCTTTAACTGTGGCAGTTGTTGAAGGTACTAATCTGACCGATAAAAATCTTCAAGCCACCACCGCTGATTTTAGTACTGTAACCGGTACTGTCACTTCAGGAGGAGCTGGCGTTCAGGGCGCTTTTATTAATATTCGTGGCGCAAACGGCGGAAACAGCACAGTAACCAATGAGAGCGGACGTTATACTTTGAAAGTTCGAAACGGTTCTAATTATACAATAGATGGTTTTGTCCCCGGCAAGGGATCAACAACTGTAATTACTGGTGTTACAGTTCCAATTAATCCATCGGCTGATCAGAATCTAACCATTGCTCAGGCCGGAACTATTACTGTTTATGTTTGTACTCTTGATGATCCTTTATCAGCTCCTTCAGCCACTAATAATTGTGCTAGCAGAACAGTCACTACTGCTTTCGTTGGTGCTCGTGATTCCAATGGACGAGGTAATGGTTCTGGTTCCAACTCAACATCCGGCCAATATGATTTAATGGTCCCGGCCGGCACCTACACGGTTTTTGCTGGAGATCCTAATATAGGCCCTATTGGCACACAGGCAAATGTAGTTGTAACAGCCAATGCCACAACTTATGTAAATATTGCTCCGCCGGCAATGTACACCGTATCCGGCACTGTTACTTCTTCAGATTCAGCTTGCATTGAAGGCACAACTGTCTTTTTGAACGAAAAAACCAATGGCCGTATGATTTTATCCCAGGTTAATTCTAGCGGCGCTTGGTCTGTTTCTAATGTGCCAAATGGAAATTACACTATTGGAGCCGGAAAACCAGGCTGTGTGGACGCATCTGATCCGGGCACTCTCGCTGTTTCTGGAGCTAACGCTGCCGCCACTCAGAGAACTCTTACTAAAGCTGACGCCACTATTTCAGGCAGCGTAACTTTAAGCGGTTCTAACGTTTCTTTTGATACCATGGTTTCAGCTACCTCGGGGACAGGAAAGATGGTAGTAACAATGGTCGATACATCCCAAACTACAGGTACTAATTATACTCTTAACGTAACTGCCGGCACCTGGACCGTTATGGCCAGAACCGATGGTTATGAATCTTCAAATTCCTCAGTAACAGTGGTTTCTGGCGGTTCTGCTTCCCAAAATTTAACTCTTACAGCAATTGCCGGTTATTCTAGAAAAGAACCCAGGCCATATAATATCAAACCATCTCAAGGCGGTATTGTTAAAAATAGTGAAATTTCCAGCGACTTTGAAATAAACATTCCAGCTGGTGTTTTGGGGAGTTCTTCGAATGATGGGTCGGTTTTGACAAAAGAGACAACAGCTGTAGTTGATACCTCAACTCAGGATGTTTTAGGCAATAAAGGTATTGAGATTACTCCAAAAGATGCCTCTGGTCAGCCAATTACAACTATTTCTTCTTCTGATGGGTCTGGAGTAACGATTACTATTCCATATGATCCAACTAATCTGCCTGCAGGCAGTGGGGAAGATGATATAGTACTCGCCGCTTGGTCAGACGAAAAACAGCAGTGGGCGCCTCTTTCAACAACCTGCGATACGGCAAACAATAAATGTACTGCAACCACAACTCACTTTTCAACTTTTGCTCCCATTGTTGCGACAGGTGGGGGAGTGCCTTCAACGCCAAATGGCCTTAGTGCTACCGCCGCCAGTTCTTCCCAGATTAATCTTTCTTGGACGCAAGTGTCAGGCGCTACAAGTTATGATATCTATCGTGATACTTCAGCTGGAGGCTCTTTCCCGCGAATAGGGAGTGAACCGACAGTAGGCTCTGGTTCAACCACAACTTATTCTGATACTGGATTGACAGCTAGCACAACTTATTACTATAAGATTTCAGCTCTTAATGCCTCTGGTGAATCAGCCGTTTCCAGCGCAGTTTCGGCCACAACTTCTGGCGGGGGAGGAGCAGTAATTCTAGCACCCACACCCGCACCAGCTCCGGCTCCAGCTCCGGCTCCGGAAGTGACGGAGGAAGAAGCTGAAGAAGTGGTGACTGAAAAACCAATTACTGAAATGACCGTTGCTGGATTAAAAGCTGAAATTGTTAGAATTACTGCTTTAATTGCTCAACTTCAGGATGAATTAGCTAAACTAATTGGAGCGCCGGTGCTAACTTTGGATGTTAATTTGAAGTATAATGACTCAGGTGATGATGTTGAGCTTTTGCAGGCCTGGTTAGTCAAAGACCCAGAGGTTTATCCTGAAGGTTTAGTTACCGGCTGGTTTGGTCCTCTGACCAAGAAAGCCGTCATCAGGTTCCAGAAAAAGTATGCCGATGAAGTGTTAGCTCCCTGGGGAATAATTGAAGGCACTGGTTTTGTAGGCAGTACCACTCGAGATAAGTTAAATGCCCTTTATAGCGGTCAATAGTATTGACGGGATTGACAAGAATTGTTTTATTTGCTAATATTCAATTGTGAGTGCGCAAGAAATTGCACTTCTGCTAAGTCGACAGTAACCCTCCCTCGAGCGAGGGTTGCTGTTTTTTTTATTGGTTGTTTAGATGGCCATCCCGAATAACTAAATTCTTCGTTGACACAAGACCCTAAAATTTGCCTTGATAGAGCCTTTTGCTATAATAAATATAATATATGAAAATATGTAAAGTTTGTAAAAAGAGATTACCAAAAGATTCCTTCTATTTTTCTGGAAGGGGTAAAAGATGGAAGAGGAATGTATGTAAAAAATGTACCAACAAAGAAGATTCGCAAAGAAGAAAAATAAAGTTTTCTCGAGCTTGGTTTAGAAGAAGATTTTGTAGATTAAAACGGAACGCGAAAGATAGAAATAAAGAATTTGAGTTAACGTTTGAAGAATTTTGTCGTATAAGAACTTATAAAAACGAAAAGTGTTTTTATTGCGGAACTACCCACGGTCCTTTTTCAATAGAGCGATTAGATAACGATAGAGGGTATAATGTTTCAAATTGCGTTGTTGCTTGTTGGCGATGTAACAAGATGAAAAGTAAAGATTATACAATGAAAGAAATGAAAATTCTTGGAAGAGCACTTAGAAAAATAGATAAGATGAGAAATATTTGATTGTTTTTATTTTCATAATTTGCTAAAATAAAATTGGGTCGGGAGGTAGCACTCACTAAAGACTTAGTTATAGGAGTTAACTCTCCCGGCCTTTTAATTTGTGCTAAAATAAAGTAATGAAAATCGAAAACAAATTACCGGGAATTCAAAGAAATGTTTTGTTGAAAAATTACACTACTTTTAGAATTGGGGGGTTGGCGAAATATTTTTTTGTGGCAAAAAATAAAAAAGATTTGATTAAAGCGATTTCAGTGGCAAAGAAATTAAAATTGCCATTTTTTATTTTGGGAGGAGGAAGTAATTTGTTGGTTTCGGACAAAGGATATAATGGGATATTAATTAAAATACGAAATACGAAATACGAAATACGAAATACGAAAATCATGGCCGAAGCAGGAGTTATGTTGGGAGAATTAGTAAATATTTTGGCAAAAGCAGGGCTGTCAGGTCTAGAGTGGGCGGCGGGGATTCCGGGAACGATTGGCGGAGCAATTAGGGGAAATGCCGGAGCGTTTAATAAATCAATGAAAGATGTTGTAAAATCGGTTGAGGCGTTAGAAGTGAAAAATGAAAAATGTAAAGTTAAAAATTTTAAAAACAGAGATTGTAAATTTAGTTATCGGGATAGCATTTTTAAAGATAAGAAAAATCAGAGCACAAAACAAAGTTTTGTGCTCGGTCGAGCACATAAAATTATGTGCTCTGATTTAATTATTCTTTCGGCAGTGCTTCAACTAAAAAAGGGAAAGAAATCAGAAATAGAAAAGAAAGTAAAAGAAAATTTAAACTATCGGAAAGAAAGACAGCCGTTAAATTTTCCTTCGGCAGGGTCTGTTTTTAAAAATCCCTGCCTCACCGGCAGGCAGGCACTTGGTTTTTCGGCTGGGGAATTGATTGAAAGATGTGGCTTGAAAGGGAAAAAGATTGGAAATGTTAAAATTTCTGAAATTCATAGCAATTTTATTGTCAATTTAGGCAATGGAAAAGCAAAAGATGTGATAAAATTGATAAAATTGATAAAACAAAAGGTAAAAAAGAAATTTGGAGTAGTTCTGGAGGAAGAGATTCAGTATTTACAATAAAATTTCTAATTTCTAATTTCTAATTTCTAAAAATTAGTTATGCACACTTGACAAACTCTCTTGAAATGAAAAAATGAAATAAGAAAAAGATTTTTGCGATTCCGCAAATAGTAGGTCGACTATTTGGACTAATTTTTTTAAAAAATCAAAAATTTCATGGCAAAAAAAAAGAAGA
>CAZWDF010000012.1:0-17926 GCA_964632335.1 uncultured Candidatus Saccharibacteria bacterium
ATATTTTATTCTTTTATCTCCAAACCCCTTCACTGCTTCTTTAGTGTTATCATTAGGACTATCATCTACCACAATAATTTCAAAATTTTGATAGGTTTGATTTAAAACACTCCGAATAGCCCGTCCTATTAAATTGGGCCTTTTATAGGTAGGGATAATTACTGAGATAAGAGGTTTTGCCATTTTGGTTTTGCCTTTGCCTTATTTAGCTGATATCACTTTCTATTATATTCTCTTTTTTTCTCTATATTCACCATATACCGAAAGTATAGCAAATGGTATAACCTTTTGTGAAACACTAACTTTTGGAGTGGAATAATCAATAAATTCTTTCATGACTTTTGAATGGAAAATTGAGGAATTTATTTTTAAACAGTGATAACATTTACTCCTTTCCAAATTTCTGTTTTAAATCCTCTTTCATTTAAAAATTGGCTTACCTCTTTCATTTCCTCGGGGTAGTGGTAACTAGCTACAAATATTTTCACTTTAGGATTAGCATTTAATGTTCTTTCCGCTCCTCTTAAAATAGGTAACTCACTTCCTTCAGCATCAATTTTGATTATGTCTACTTTATTCAAATTAAGTTCAGCAACTAAATTATCTAATGTTTTCACCGGTATCTTTATATAAAGGTTTTCCTTAAATCCTTCGTTCTTTCTTAATGCTAAAGAATGATCGGCTGAAATAAAGGGATGAAGATATAATTTTTTAAAACCTTCGTGATCTGCTAAGGCTATTTTTACTGGAATCACATTTTTAAAATTATTTAATTTTATATTTTTTATAAGGAGCTGGTAATTTTTAGGTTCAGGTTCAATAGCAATTACCTTTCCTTCTTCACCAACCTTTTCGGCTGCAAGCATGGTATAAGCTCCTATGTGAGCCCCAACATCAATTACATTCATTCCTTTTTTTATTTCCTTTTTTTGATACACATCTTTAACATATATTTCAATATAAACTTGGTAATGAGAGGGGTCTTTGGAGACTGTTATTTTAGTGTTTGATGAGTTATTGAGAGGAAGAGTTGCTGGAGAGATTCGGTTTTGGAGAAAAGAACAACATATTCTGCTTGCCTTTTCTGCTCCAAATAGAATCCTGGGTAGGGGGTAAATTAAGCCCTGAGTCAACCCCCACAATGCCTGGAATTTAACAATTTGTGAAGGATAACCAAAACGGATTAGACGCAAAAAATCTAATAAATCGAGAAGTCTTCTTTTTATGTACCCAGCTATTTTAATTATCATTTTATTGGAATAATTTGACGAATTAATTTTAAATCACTTTGGGTTATTCCCTTTAAAGTAATTAAAATAGCAAAATAGAAAATAGCTGATGAGGAAACAACTAAAATGATATTAAAATCTTTAAGAAACCAAGTGAGTAGACCCATCAATAAAGCAGCCATTATTACTTTAAAAACCTGAGCGGGAAAAGGATTAACTTTTAAATTTTGGACAATAAAGAAAAGGGCCAAGAGAAGAATTATAAATTCAGCGGTAATTATGGCTATAGCTGCTCCAATATAAGAAAATTTGGGAATTAAAATTAAGTTTAAAATAATATTTATTACCAAACCTATTCCAAAGATATAAATAGTAATTTTTTGTTTATCAATCGCTACTAGGCAGTAAGTGGCCACCCGACTAAGAGAAATCAAAACTACTACCCAAATAAGAATTTGGAGGACAAGAATAGCTGGCTCAAACCCTTCTCCAAAGAAAAGTGGTATAATTTTGGGGGCTAAAATGGTAGTTCCTACCCCGGCAGGCAGAATTAACAAAAATAGGTATTGAATTGATTTTCTAAACACCTTCTTTAAAGATTCTATTGAAGATTTATAAAATTCAGACATTACTGGAAATATAGCCCAAAAGAACATGGTTGGGAAAAACCTTATTGTATTTACTAATTTATAACCGGCGTTATACCAGCCAACTGGCTCATCTCCCTTCATTAAAGAAAGTAAAACAGTATCAAGATTACTATAAATGGTGAAAAAAACGGTTGCCAACCCAACAGGAATAGCTGCTTTCATTAAATATTTCCAAAAAGAAAAATCTATTTCAAATTTTGGTTTAGCAAATTTTTTAATTATGATTAAGAAACTAAAAATAAAAATGATGATATATGTTAAAAAATAGGCCCAAGCTAAACCAATTACTCCCTTTCCTAAATATAAGGCGGGAAAACCAAACCCTAGCATTATTACTCCTTCAGCTATATTTACCAAAGCTTCGTATTCCATTTTCTGAAAAGCTTGAAAACACCACCTTAAGGCTTGAGAAAGGGAAAGAAAAAATACACCACTTCCAATAATATAAACTACTTTGGTAGTATCTGAGGGATAATTTAAGAAATTAATTGCTAAAAAAATTATTCCAACAGCAACCAGAGATAAAATTGTCTTTAAAATTGCCACATTTCCTAAATATCTATGAATTTGAAATCTGTCTCTGGCTACCTCTCTAATGGCTAACATGTTTAATCCCATATCACCTAAGATTGTAAATAGAGCAGTGAAAGAAAGAGCAAAAGTATATTTTCCAAAACCGGCAACCCCGATGTACCTAGCGGCAATGGCAAAAAGTGCTAAAAGACAAAGTTTAGAAATAATGGTTCCTGCTATTAAAGCCCCTGTATTTTTAGCCACCCTTTTGGTAGTATTTATTATTAATTCTTCTTGATCCATAACTTTTTTAATTTACCATTTTTCAATGGTTTTTTTAGTTTTTTCTTTAAGGCGTTGGTATAGGCTTATAGCTTTTTCTTCCGCTTCTGGAGAGACTAATCTTAAAAGCTCTCTGCCTAAAATTCGATACCTTCCACCAACCTTATTTGCCTTTAAAATACCTTTTTTCAAAAAGCGTTTAATAGTACTCTGGCTAATTTTTAAAAAATCCCGAGCTTCTTTGGTGGTATAAACCTCATTTGTTTTTATTTCTTTTTTCATGTTTTGATAATAAAATTTACAAAGAAAAGTGTCAATAGGGGTCAATTGAGGTCAAACCGAAGGGCATTTCTTAAGAAAATCTTGAAATAAAAAAACAGGGGCAACTTAACTTTACTCCTGTTTCCTCTTATCTAGAATATCCTAATTAGTTTAATATTTAAATCTCTTTTACCTCAACCTTATTCCCTAACCTTATTCCCTTTTAATTTTACATCTAATAATACTTTTGGTTGAAAACCAACTCTTTTTAATTCCCTCATTCCCCCATAGTCAACTTTATTAAAGATTACTCCGATATCTGCTACTTCAGCTCCGGCTCTCTTTATTCCTTCAATTAAAGATTTTATTGTTCCTGCCGTAGAAATTAAATCATCAATTATTAACACTTTATCTCCTTCCTTTATGCCGTTAATGTGTAAAACGCCATTTTCATAACCACAAATATATTCAACAGCAATTTCATCAAGGGTCCCCTTTTTTCTTCTAGTGGCAATGATCAGGGGAAGAGAAGTTTTAAGAGAAATGGTAGTAGAGATAGGAATTCCCATTGCTTCTGCTGTCAGCATCCTGTTGGCGTTTTTATAATTTAACCTCTTAAGTAATCTATTAGCGCAATCATCCAAAATTGCCGGCTCCAAAGCCGGCTCTTGTTCAGTGATCGCATTAAGAATATATCTATAATCTCCTTTTTTGATTATCTTTGCCTTTCTTAATTGTTCTTTTAGTAATTCCAGACCCATACATTTATGGCTGTTTTTCTATTTCTTCCATGGCTTTTTGGGCATCGGTTAAAAATTGAACTACTGTTTCTTTAGTCCTAGCGGATAAAAGGCATTTTGAAAGGACATCAGGCGGAATGGTTAAAATGTGGGCCCCGCTTCTTGCCCAAAGTTCAACATTTTCTGGGCTTCTAACTGAACCAACAATTATCTCTATCCCTTGAAATTTATGAAAATCTAACCAATCTCTTAAATTTTTCAACACCTTTAAGGATTGCTCTACTCCGTGCTCCTCGGATATTCTGCCAGCGAAAATACTGATGAAACTATATTTTGGTTTTTGACCCGCTCTCTCAAATCCGCTTCTCAGTGCTCTGGCTGCTAAAATCGCCTGATTAAAAGTAGTCATTGTCGTCACATTTATTGAAATACCTTCGCGAGTCAGCTGATAAACAGCTGGTAAAAGAGAATTACCTTCGCGGTCGGTGATGGTAACTTTTATCACAACATTTGGCGCCCATCTACTATATTCTCTGGCCTGGAGGATTATTTCTTCAGGTTTATCTGAAATTACTTCGGCACTAACCGGGTAAGGATTAATTAATTTAGCAATTTCAATTGTTCTTTGCTTTACTCCTTCAATTCCACCCCGAACTCCGCATTTTAAACAAATAGTGGGGTTAGTTGTTACCCCTTGGCAAAGCCCTTCAGAGAGATATTTTTTAATTTTGTTTAGATCAGCTGAATCGATGAAAATTTTCATAGGTTTTATTAAGCTGTTTTAATTATCTTTGTTACCTCCAAAAAATTTTTGGCAATAAAATCTGGCTTTGCCTCAAATTCATTGTCCTTTAATCTATAACCTGTAAGCAAGCCTATAGTTTTGAAACCCTCGTATCCTAAATTTTTCAAATTAATACCAAGTTGAATATCTCTTGTTTTGTCACCTATTAACCAACTTTTATTCAAATCAATTTCTTTAAAATTTTTTAATGCCTCGAAGATAAATTTTGTCTTTGGTTTCCGACAATCGCAATTTGTTTCTTCCCGATGGGGACAAAAATAGATCTTATCAACTTTAGCACCGTAAGCTGTAAGTTCTTCTTTTAACTTTTTAAAAATTTTCAATAAATTTTCTTTTGAGCAATATCTCTTTTCAACGCTACTTTTGTTAGTAATTGCAATTATTAAGAATTCCGTGTTCAATTTTGCAAGGCTTTTCCCCGCCCAAGGCAAAAGTTTAACATCTTGTGGATCACGAATATCAGGAATCTCTTCAATCAAGGTCCCATCAATGTCAACAAAAATTGCCCCCCTTTTTTGTTTAAATCTTTTTAGCATCTTCTTTAGAAATTTGAGCTAAAATATTAACCAAGAGATGATCCAAAATTAACTGGAAATCTTCAGTGTGGGGAGTTCTTCTCGAATCATTTGGGCAAGGGACAATAATGCAGGCATCGGCTTCCTTTGCCGTGGCTCCAGTATCTTTTCCTACCACTCCGGCAATTTTAGCTCCGATTTCTTTTGCGAAATTTATAGCTAAAACTAAATTTTTAGAAACGGTTTCTGTGCCTCCACCAACCGAATAGATAAAAAGGCAATCTTTAGAATTTAATTTATGCATTTCTAATTGACGCTTAAAAATTGATTCCCAGCCCTCATCGTTAACTAAAGCAGTTAAAAGCCCAACATTATCAGTAAGGCAGATAGTAGAAATACCGGCGATTTTATTAAAATCGTTAGTAGCGTGAGAGCCAGTGGCTGCTCCCCCACCCACTCCTAAGAAAAAAACTCGACCTCCCCGAGATTTGACTTCTGACAAAATTTCGACAACCTTAGTAATTGCTTGTCTATCTATATTTTTGGCAATTTCGGCTGTTTCGGAAAGATAATTATTAATCAATTCTGATTTATTCATTTTAAATAAAGTCAGCAATTACTTTTACTCCTTCTAAATCAAAATGAAATGGCTGTTCTTTAAAACCTAAAGCTGTCATCGCTTTCCTCAATTTATCTTTTTGGTTCTCGCAATAAAATAAGAAAAATCCTCCTCCACCAGCTCCCATTAATTTTCCACCAGTGGCACCTGCTTCTTTAGCAACCCCGTACCACTGATTAATTTGAGGATTAGAAGTTCCTTGTCTTTTTATTTTTTCTTGCCAATGGAGGTCTAATAATTTCCCGAATTGATGAAAATCGCTTCTCGAGAGAGCCTCTTTAATTTCTCTACCGATTTCTTTCACTCGATGTAGGTTTTCAATTATTTCTTTCTCGCCTTTTTGAGTAGCGTCAGCTTGAATTTTTAAGGCATCTCGAGACTCCCTTCTAATTCCGGTATAAAACATTAAAAGGTTGTTTTCTAATTCTCTGATGGTTTCCGGAGCTATTTTTTGAGGATAAAGAGGTTCAATTTTTACTTCTCCATTTTTTGAAGCTGAAAAAGAGGTGATTCCGCCATAAGCAGCAATATATTCATCTTGCTTTCCAGAAGGCTCTTTTAATAAATTCATGGCAATATGACAGGCTTGCTCGGCAATTTCTTTTCTTGGTGGAAGGTCATTCTTTATTGTGTTTCGTAAAAAGGCATGGAGGGCGATAAGAAGAGCAACGGTAAAACTTCCCGATGCACCAAGTCCGGTATTAGAAGGAATGTCAGCAGCAGAAAAAATTTCCACCCCCCCCTTGATTCTTAACAGTTTTAGAGCTTCGCGAATTATTGGATGTTGAATCTCCTCTGGTCTATTTACCTCCTCTGTTTTTGAATAACAAACTCGAATAGTATCATCGAATCTTTTGTGGACAGTAATATAAACATATTTATCAATGGCAGCCGAAACCCATTCTCCACCATAAAAAGAATAATAAGAAGGTAAGTCGGTCCCCCCTCCACCAATTGGTATTCTTAATGGAGCTCGAACAATGATCATATTTTTTTTATGTATTTTTTGAATTCTTCTAAACCTTCAGGTGAACCTATTTGATAAAATCTTTTTTCAGCAGGATAGGCCAAGAGTTGCTTTTTTTTAATTAATGTTTGTTGAAGTTTTGATAAATCGTAAACCTGATTTTTTGGAATATATTTTAAGACTTCTTTTTTATAAATACTCACGCCGTAATCAATATATTTCATTTTTTTAGTTTTTCTTTTTTTACTATAAGATTTCACTAAATTTCCTTTTACCTCAAGGTTGCTTGACTCATATTTATTAATATTTTTGAAAACCGTCATTAAACCAAGCTTGTTGACTCCCATGAAAAAGTTTATCGCTTTTTGGAAATTAAACGGCAAATAAGAATCGCCGTACATTACCAAGAATACATCTTCCAATAAATTCTCAGCTTTTTTAAGAGCTCCGCCAGTACCGAGTAGCCTCTTTTTGTCACTACTATATTTCATTTTCACCCAAAATTTTCTACCATCTTCGAAGTATTTTTTAATTTGACCTCCTTTATATCCTATGCATAAAACAATATCAAAAATATGATTTTTTTTCAATAGCCTAAGCTGGTGTTCCAAAAATGGCTTCTTGTTTATCTCTGTCATTGATTTTGGAATTTTTTTTGTCAGAGGATAAAGCCGAGTCGATTTTCCTCCACATAATATTACTATTTGCATAATTTAATACAAAAATCGCTATCTCCTTTCATTGAAATCTAAAACTAAAGCATAATGACTGCTTTTTCTCACCTTAATCTTATCGCCCTGTTTAATTTTATAAGTATATTTATCTTGGCCATCAATACAAATTTCTCCGATTTTATTTAAACATTCAAGAGTTATTTTTCCATTATCTAATAAAGTTTCTCCCCTTTTTAATCTTCCAGAATAGGGAGCAAGAGCCACTATTCCTATTTTTTTCTCAGCCCAAGCTAACTTCTTTGCTCCAGTTGCGGAAGCAAAAGCATTGCTACCTGTAGGAGTATAAATTATAATTCCTGAATTCCTTTCCAAAGATCCTTTTCCTCTAACTTTTAGTTTAGAGTTAAACATTTTTCTTACCAAACCAGAAGAGACGAGGTATTCATTTAAAGCAGGGGGAAGAATTTTCCCATTTAAAGTAGCTTCCAATCTTAAAAATTTGTTAATAAAATAATCTTTCCCTCTTTTTCCATTAAGAATTATTTTTAACCCCTTTAAAAAATTATTTTTCGAGGCTTGCATATAATATCCCACTCCTCGAGTTCTAATTCCCAACATCGGACAGTTAATCTTTGACTGCCAAAAAAGAAATGTACCATCCCCGCCAAGAATTATCGCTAAATCTGCTTTTTGAGGATTATTAATAGGTTTTATTCCTAAATTTTTTAGTAAAGTAAGTACTTTCTTCTTTGTCGCTTGGTCTTGATTTTTTCTTGATCCAATGAATACTTTCATATTTTCTATTTCCATTTCCTTAACGCTTCTTCATACCTTTTCCAGGTTCCACAATCCATCCATTTACCATTGAATTTAAATCCGGCTAATTTTTTCTCTTTAGCTAATTTTGGAAAAAGGTCAGTTTCAACCATACTAAATTTTGGACCAGGATGATAAGTAAAAACTTCGGGAGTCAATAAATAAAGACCGGAGTTGATATATTTACTCGAGGGACTCTCCGGCTTTTCTAAAAATTCTTTAACTAATCCATTTTCACAAAGAACTACTCCGTAATTTTGAGGGTCGGAAACTTTTACTAAGGCAATGGTTGCCGGGGTTTTCTTTTCCTGATGAAAATTGCTCATTTTAGCCAAATCAATCTTTTTTAATTCATCGCCATTAGTAAAAAAGAAGGGGTTGTCGCTTATCCAATTTTTCAAATAAAAAAGGCCGCCAAATGTACCCAAAGGTTCTTTTTCTTCTAAAAACTGAATTTTATTTTGAGAATAGTATCTTTTTTCCCACCAATCGAAATCTTCTCGGAAATCTTTATTAATTAAAATGGCTACTTCTTTAACTCCTTGAGAATAAAATAAATCAACTAAATAATTAATAATTGGTTTTTTTCTTACGGGAAGCAAAGGTTTTGGAATCTCGTAAGTAACAGGATAAAGACGGGTGCCCCTTCCTCCTGCCAGAATAACTGCTTTGTAATTGGATAAGTTAGCTTTTTTCATTTGTTTTTTATACTATTTATTTGTATCATAAATTAATATGGAAATCAAGGATTCTAAATTAAGATGGGTTTATCTCATTGGGTTTTGCTTGATTTTGGCTTTGCCGCTTTTGAATTTACCCCCTTGGTTTTCTCCGCCTGATTGGGGCAAAACAATTGTTTTTAGAATTATCCTTTCTATCTTAATTTTTCTCTTCATATGGCAAATCCTTTCTAAACCCTCCGATGCGAATCTACGAATAAAATGCGAATCTACGAATAAAGTGGCATTATATTTGCTAGTGGCACTATTTGGGATTTTCTTATTGGCTACGATTTTTTCTTTAGATCCTCACTTTTCCCTTTGGGGTTCTCCTTATCGCTCCGGCGGGTTTTTAAATTTTGCTTTTTATATTATTTTTGCTATTTTAGCTTTTTTAATTATTCGAGAAAAAGACTGGCAAAAAATCTGGGATTTTGCCATAGTAATTGGCATTTTTGTCTCAATTATTGCTATTTTTCAGCAATTAAATCTCTTGAGTGAAATTTTTATTCCTTTTTCTTATCGTCCCGCCTCTACTATTGGTGGTCCAATATTTTTAGCGATTTATCTTTTACTTTTGAGTTTTTTAGTTTTAAGTTTTGGTATTAAGGAAAAAAATTTTTCTAAAAGAATTTTTTATTTTTTAGCTCTCTTTTTGTTTCTCTTTGTTATTTCTCTTACTTGGGCTCGGGCTGCTTTTATCGGCTTAGGAATAGGGTTTTTGTTTTTTATCTTTTTTTATCCCAAAAAATTAATTTGGTTAAAAGTTTCTTTTTTAATTATTTTTCTTTTGGGAATTTTTGGAGTTTTTTATATAAATACTCATCCTGAACTCCAACCCCCTCAGTTTCTCCAAAAAAGTAAACTTTTACAAGATTGGCCAGACGTAATGGCTCGACTTTCAGTTAAAACTGCTATTGAAGATTCACGAATTTCGGGCTGGAAAGTTTCTCTCGGAGCTCTTAGAGATAGATTAATTTTAGGTTATGGTCCGGAGAATTTTTCAATTGGATTTGATGAATATTATGACCCTGCTTTGCCAGGAATTGAAAAAATGCCGGGTGTTGTTCATAGTTGGTGGGATAGGGCTCATAATTTTATTTTTGATATTGGAGTGACGGCTGGAGTTCCGGCTTTGATAATTTATCTTGCCTTGTTTGGGGTTTTATTTTGGCAACTGCAGAGATTAAAACATTATCCGAATCTACGAATCGCATCCGAATCTACGAATGATTCTATTATAGCCCATGGAATTCAGGCTACTTTTATTGCTTATCTAGTGGCAAATTTCTTTAGTTTTGACACTTTCTCAACTTATCTGATTTCATTTTTATTGATTGGCTATTCTTTGCATCTTGTATCTTATCCGAATCTACGAATGATATCCGAATCTACGAATAAAAATTTAACGAGGAACATTCTCGTTAAATTGAAGCAATATAGAGGAGTAATAATCTTTATTTGTTTTGTGTCACTGATTTGGTTTATCTGGATTTTTAATTTAAAACCTTTTCAAATTAATACTGAAGTTAATCGGGCTGTTTATGAATCTGAAAATAATCTATGCCAAAACGCTTTGGACAGAATGGAAAAGATTTTGCCTAAGCATAGTTTTTTGGACAATTATTTGCGACTCCAATATGTAACTATTATTCAAAATTGCACTAAAGAAAATATAAAACCAGCTGAAGAACTGGCTCAAAAAGCAACTCAAATTCTGAAGGAAAATATAAAAAATCGGCCCTATTATACCCGAAATTGGCTTTTACTTGGAAGTTATACCAATGTCTTAATTGAAAAAAATACTCGTCCTGAGCTTGCCGAAGGGTTAAAACAAGAGACTAATTTTTATTTTGAAAAAGCAAATCAATTAAGCCCAAGGCGGCAAGAGGTATTTACCGAATGGATAAGAACCGATTTATTAACCAGTAATTATTTAGCAGCTGAAACTAAGGCCCAAACCTGTATTGATTTAAATGAGAAGTTGGGAGAATGTTATTGGTTAATGGGACTAAGCCAAGCCGGCTTAAAAAACATTGAGAAATCTGATTATTATATAAAAATTGCTGAAGAAAAAGGTTTTAACACTCAATCCAAAAATTCTTTATATGGATTAATCGGAGTCTATATTGACACCAAAAACTACTCAGGTTTAGTTGAAACTTATTCAAAACTAATTGAAATTGAACCTCAAAATCCTCAATATCACGCCTCTTTAGCTACCTGCTATAAAGAAATTGGTGATTTTGAAAATGCAAAAAAAGAAGCCCTAAAGGTTTTAGAGCTCAAACCAGAAACAAGGGAAGAGGTTGAGAAATTCTTGGAAAGTCTTCAATAACCTAAAATTTGGTTGATTTTAGCTCTCGTTGAGGGACCGAAATAACCTGTTCCCTTTTCTAATCCCAGGGGTTTTAAAATTTCCCCGGCATATTTTTCTTGAAAGCGAATCAGAGCTTGTTGAGTTAAAGAAAGAAAATTTCCGGTAATTAGGCCTTCGGGATAAATTTCTGGACCTTGACTTTTTAAAAATTCTTGCAATTTTTCTACTCTGGGATCACTTCTTAATCCATAAAAGAGGTTTTCATCAAATTTTTGATAAGAAACTTCTGATTCTTTCTCCTCTAATTGGCTAAGTTGGGTTTTAAGTTGAGTTAATAATTCCTCAATTTCAGCAATTTTATTTAAAATTTCTTGCTTTGACATTTCAGAAATTGGTTTTTCTAAGTATTTAGAAATTTCTTTTTCTTCCTTAGCAAGAATTGAAGCTGACCAGAAAAAAGAGATATCGGGTTGAGAATCTTCAAAACCTGATTTTTTAGTTTGAACTGAGGGAATAATAATTACTGAGCTGACTTTCTCCCCAAATTCTGGAATTGAAATTTCTCCTCTCTGTTTTTCATCCAATGAGAAGAAATTAAGGGAATATTTTCCAGATAAATCTTGAGCTAGATAAAGAATTTTGAATAAATTTTCTGGGTTGCCAATAAATTCAATTTTAAAAACCCCTTTACCTCCAATAAATTTAAACCAGTTACCAGACCAATTTTTAGTGGTTTGGCTAACTCCCAAAGTACTTTTTCCATATAGAGGTAAAAAATTAATGGAAGGAGTGACCCGAATCTCTTTTAAATTCTCATTTTTATAACAATATTTTTCACCTAAAGAACAATCATTAATAAAAATGGCAATAGTCCAATCAGTAAAAATTTGAGAAAAATCCTCTTCAAAATAATTCTGGGCCAGGGCTTGATTTAAACTCTCAATTCCCACTGTTTTTAATTTTAAAGAGTCAATTAAAATTTTTGCTCCGTAATGCTCAACTAAATACTGAGTGAAAAGATTCAGCACTCCGTAATCAGCGGGAGCATTTTGCCATTCAGTTATTGAATTAGATGGTTCTTCTAAAAATTGTTTAACTCTTCTTTGTAAATTGCTCCCTTCATATTCTGAATCATAACCAACTAAGGTTGGAGCATATTCGGCCCTGGCTTCATTGAGCCAAACTTCCTCCTCTATTCCCTGAATTTTATCTTTCTGATTGAAAGTAATTAAATGCATAAATTCATGAGCTAAAAAACTTTTTGTCAGAGGTTCAGTAATATAATTTGCATTTAAATAAACCATTTCCTTTTGATTAGAATTAGAAACCTCAAATCTTGAGTATTCATCACCTGAATTAAAATATCCTCCGGCCTCCCCTTTCATTGGATGAATTAAAATGGTAATTCTTAAGTCATTATCAATTCCCGGTATCCATTCTGAGCCAAAAATAGTGGTTAGTTTGGGGTAAATTCGATTATGAAACTCGCTGTCTAAAATTCGGAGGGACTGCTCTACTTCTTCTTTTTTCTGAGCATCTAAAACATCCCACCATTTATCATCAACGTAAAAATAAGCTTTTTCTCCGATTGTTTTTAAAGTAGCTGATATTTCTTCTCTTTGAAATGAATCATAATCAGATTTAACAAAAAAGTCGGCTTTTTGACCTAAAGAAACAGCTGAAACAAAAGAGGGCGCAACAAAAAGAATTATTCCAACAAAAATAGGGGCCCAAACGAAGTTTGGGAGGATGCGGTGGGTGGGTTGTAGTCTTAGTTTTTGAGACATTAAATTATTATAACATATTTTTTTAAAAACGAAAACCGCCCCACCAAGGAGCGGTTTTTCGGTTCTCCACAAGGAAAGAGAAAATTAGAATTCAATTCAGAGTTTACTTTGAAAGAGTGTAAGTGTCAGTGGATAAGGTATCTACCAAGTAACCATTAGTCCAGTCAGCAGAAGTCAAAGAGTGAAGTGCAGAGGGATAAGTGTTATCGCTCCAGATAAAGTTGTCATAGGTAGTTGTCAAAGCCTCAACTGTAGCATAGGTAGCTGGAGTACTGCTGGTAGCATCGGCATCATCCTTGATAAAGGTCATCACATTGTCACCAACAGCTACGGTACCTGTAAGAGTAGCCTTTAAGTAATAAGTCTGAGAAGTATCTTTGGTGATTACTTCTGGCGTATCACTATCAACGGTAACTGTCACTTCCATATTTGCCTCGCTGTTATCAATGGTATAGGTTGTTCCTTCAAGAGAACCACTAGCATTCTCAATAGCTACATCATCAGTAAGGTCAACGGAACCACGATAGAACTTGAAGGTATTAAGAGTATCACCAGAGGTCAGTGAGGTAGAGACATCAAAGGTAATTTTCTTCAGATCCACATCTCCTTTGGCACTAGCTCCTATAGTAACTGCGTACAAAGCAGGAGCATTAGTCAAAGTACCAGTAGCAGCACCCTTCAGAGCTACAGTAGGTTCGGTCTTATAAAGCAGCATCGGGTTGGCTTGTTTACCATTAGCACCTAAGTTTTCATCTTCACCAGCGGCGTTGATACCTATCCAGCTCGGATTAGAGCCACTACTTGCCTTATAGTAAGTTAGAGCAACCCGAGGCTGGTCTCCTGAATCAGCATAACCACTAGTAGCCACAGCATTGAGGTTGGCATAGACACTAAGGTTAGCATCACTAGCATTAGCAACATACATAGTTAGACCAGTGAAGTCAGCTACTCCAGTAGTTAAAGGTAAGGCGCTGGAAGTAACGGTCGTTCCGGCTGCATCTTTATACGTTAGATAGAGACTAAAGAAGTCATCATCGGTGCCGCTGTCCACTGTAATCTTTGCCCGACTGACAGTAAAGGCTTCGTAAATGGCAGATAAGGTGAACTTACCCATCAAAACTCCGGCATCTTGGCCAACTACTATTGCTGAAACTGGAGAATCTGAAGCCTTTTTAGTGCTCAAATTTGCAGCAGCAACGGTAATAGTTTGACCGCTTACCGGCGTTCCGGCAATAGTCACCGAACTACCATCAGTAACTTTAGTAGCAGAGATATCTAAGGTAGTAGAAACAGTACCACTGGTTACCGTAGAAGCGATGGTAGACCAGACATCAATGGTTAATGACTTACTCTTTTCTAAAGTAGTAGTACTTGAGAATACATTAGAAGAACTAACTGTCCCTTTCTTAGTAGATTCGGTGCCATCATATTTCAGATAGATATTGGACATATTAGTAGTAGCCATCGTAGTAACGGTGACTGCCACAGTGAAAGATGAAATATTAATGGCATCATACTCAGCTGAATTCAAAACAAAGGAACCAATTCTGGTATCTGAACCAGGAGCAGTTGACTGAGCACCATAAGCAGTATTTATCTTTAAGGTTAAACCTCCTACCCCAACATCTAAGGTTGTCGCTTCGGCAGTAGCAGCTGGGGCATCAATCATTGCCAAAGAAGCCATTCCCTGAGCATTAGCTAAACTAGCAGCGCCGTAAATTTCAACCTGAACTGTATCGTTTGACTCTAAGATGTTAGAGCTGCAATTAGTATCAGAGCAACCATAAACATCAGCTTTGACCTCTAACACTTTGGTAGTGGCAGCTGGAATCTTCTGGTAGATGTTAAATGAAGTGTAGTCAGAGACATTGATAGTAAGACCTGACTCGGCATAATCAACTGCAACGGTCGTGGTATTACCAACCTGAACTCCATCCAATAACAAACTACAATTTCTTAGGTATTTGATAGTTTCCCCAGAATCATCATCTGTCACATCAATCCTCACCTTTAAGCTGTTAATTTTAATTTCCTCACCATTAGCTTTGACATCAAATTTAGCCAAAGAAACATTAGAAGCATTCAAAACAACAGCGGTGCTGGGAGAATCAGTCCTTCTGGTTACAGTAACCGTACCCTGAGCAATGGTTTTAGTACCAGTCCGGTTAGCAGTGAAAGCAGTGGTCGCACCAGTGCTACCAACCATTACATAGTTACCATAAGCAGCATCTTTTAATAAGATATCAGCTGATTTCTCCAAACCTATTCTTAGGGTCTTGGTAGCTCCGCCAACGATATCAGCATAAACGGTTATTTGTTTAGATTGGCCCTTGGTAAAGGCGATGGGAGCAGCACTTAAATCAAAGATTAAGTCCTGACCAACTAACCCAGCTACCAGTTTCCCGGTAGCTACTTGTGTTCCGGCTATGGATAACCTGATATTATCTAAGTCACCGGCTGAAATAGAACCAATCTGGGTAAAGCGGAGATATTCAAGATTAGCGTTCTGTTGATTAACAGTTAAAGTATTCTGGTAAATAATGTAATCATTAGTGGCATCAATGCTAGTGTCGCCAGTAGGAACAGGAGTAGCAGTACTCAAATAAGCTTGAGCTGGAGTTGAAGCTTGAGCAATACTCATTAGGTTTCCTGTAATTGGGAAAGTCCCATTAACTGCTGAAGCATCGGTAGTGACATCAGTAGCCGCTACCAACTCCATTCCAATGGTTTGACCTGAAGTTGCAGTTTTAATATCTGCTCTTACTGAAATGGTCTTTGAACTTCCGGCTGGAACAGTGAAAATACCAGCTGAATTGTTAAAGGCAACCACGCTGGAAGAAAGAGTGGATTCATCACCTAACCTGGTATAACCATCAAAAAGGTAAATAGCAGGCAAGGTGGTATCGTCTGAAATCCCAATTCTCTTTATTTTCAAGTTGGTAACCTTAACATCCGAAGTATCGCCATTGGTAAAGGTAAACTTTACTAACTCAACTACACTTGAACCGAGGTCGGTCGTACCTGAGGTGGTCGCAATGGTACCAGAAGCTGGAGTATTACTAGCCAAAGCTGCGGTTAAACCAGCAGCAGCTGGAATCACGACTGGACAATCAGCCAGACAGTTAGCAGTAGTTTCGCCTGTCTCACAGGTTCCATTACCGCAAACTACGCCAGCAGGTGGAGTAACCACTGCCAGAAGGCTATTTAACTTAGCCCTGGTAGTTAAACCAACAAAACCGGTTCCCGCGGTTAAACCGTAGGAAGCCAAAACTTCAGGGGCATATTTCTCCTGGAATTTAACAACTGCTGCTTTGGTTAAAGCACCAAAATAGCTGGTTTCATTTCCCGAAGAACCAACACCGGTTGCAGCTACCTGAGTAGCAGCATCGGAGTTAAGAATAATCTGGAGACATTTTACATCATCTCCAGTCATCCCCTGTTTCAGGTTGCGGTCAAAAGAAGTAATAGTGCAACCTGTCACAGCTGGAGCTACGCCTTGAAGAGTAGCTAATTGGGCTGCGGCTGCATTTAATTGCGTCTGCAATGCCGCAATTGTGGCTTGCAAAGCTGCAATATCCTCAGCTGTCCCACCTAAAGCTAAACCGGGAGCCATCATTACAACTAAAGTTAAACCAGTAACAATCGCTATAATCTTTTTCTTTAAATTATTCATTCTATTTTTTAATTTAATTTCTGTGTTAATTTTTTATTTATTTTTGTCGCGTCGACCATTTTATCTTCGCGGCCTTACGTAATAGTCACGAAGTTTACCCCGTACCGAATTTTCGCTGGTGCGGGGTTCGCGACTTTCCATTTTTATTGGTAACTTAAAATTAATATTTTTTCCAAAGCTTGGCTGTAATCACCGGCTGAAAAATCTGCCTTCGCCTCTTCAAAAAGCAGTTTTTGCTCCTCAGTCAAGGTTCGACTCTCCAAATCTTTAATTTGATTCTCCACCAATTGAACCAAGGCATTATCATAATCTTCTGTCTCGATTTTTGTTGCTAAAACTTCTTCTACTTTTTGTTTATTTTCCTCTAATTTTTTGGTTTGGGCAACAATCTTTTCCACATCCTGCCCTTTTACCGTGGCTAAACTTTTGGCTGCTTCAGACATATTGGCCTGAAATTCGGAAATGGCCGGAGCCAGTTTCTTAACCTGATTAGTTTGGGCAATCTCAGTTAATTCATCTAACCGTTTGTTGGCAATCTCAAGATTGTATTTTGGCAGTTCTTTTTCCGAAACAAAAACTGCCTGGCTTTTTTCGGTTATCTTTTTTATCGAATATAGGATATCGCCGGGTAGAGAATTTTGGGCAAAAGAAAAGACGCCAAAAAGAATAAAGACACTTAAAACTATTGCAAAAGCCGGTTTATATCCAAAGAAAAATCTAGGGAAAACCTCCCCAAAAGGAGCTAAGCTCCTTTTGGGCTCTTCTCCTAAAATCTGGCTTTTAGTCAAAGAAACCCAGTCTTTTCTGGGTTTAATCTGGCGGAGTTCTCGAATTTTGCCAATGAGTTCTTTTTCAGTCATTCTATTATATATGACGAATTTCACCCTTTTTTATTACAGCCAACAAAGGCCCGTCCTCTGTCAATCTGTCAGAGGTCCGTCCTCTGCCAATTTCTTTCTAAGAGATGTTAAAGCTCGGGAGAGTAGGACACGAGTAGCATCTTCTGTCCTATCTAACATTACCGCTATTTCCGGTATGGGCAAATCATCCAAATAATGCCAGATAATTACATCCTGATATTCCTCTTTGAGGCTAACCAAAGCCGTTCTAATAGTATCGATATCCGATTTCACTAAAGATTTTTCTTCCAGATTCTGGCGTGGGTCAACAATTGACACATATTCAGCTGAAACAACCTGCGTCCTACCCTTTTCTCGATAATGGTCAGTAACTAAATTTCTGGCAATTCGATATAAAAATGCCTGGGGATTCTCAATTTTGGTCCCATTTTTTAAACTCTCCCAACCTCTTAAAAAGGTTTCCGAAGTTAAATCTTGGGCAATTTCCTGAGAACTG
>CAZWDF010000013.1:0-17522 GCA_964632335.1 uncultured Candidatus Saccharibacteria bacterium
AAATTTTAAACTCTTTGTGAAAAGTTTTCCACATGGCCCCTGTCTTTTCCCGACAGGGCTCCGTTTTTTTATTCAAAGTTTTCGTATGATATACTAAAAAAATGAGAATCTTAAAAGTGAATCAAAAAAATCTAAAAGAAGTTATTGAAACGGCGCTACAATTAATCAAAGAGGGCAAAGTGATAATTTGTCCGACTGACACGGTTTATGGATTAATTTCCGATGCCACAAATATAAAAGCAGTTAGGAGACTTTTAAAAATCAAGAGGAGGCCAAAGAATAAGCCCATCCCAATTTTTGTTAAAAATTTAAAAATGGCAAAAACATTAGCGAAAATAGATAAAAAACAAGAAAAAATTTTAAGGGCAGTCTGGCCGGGAAAGATAACAACGGTTCTAAAAAGAACCCGCTTTCGCCAAGGCTTCGGCGGGCGGGGGAAAATAAGATTATACGGAGTTGATAAAAAAACAATTGCTCTTCGACTCCCAGATTACAAATTACTGAATGTTTTACTTAAAAAATTGAATTGTCCCTTAGTTGAAACTTCGGCAAACATTTCTGGCAGGCCACCTTTAACGAAGATTAAGGAAATAATAAAACAATTTAAAATTCGAAAATATCAACCAGATTTAGTAATTGATGCCGGTAATCTATTAAACAGCAGACCCTCCGTAGTTTTAGATTTAACAAGCTGGCCACCTAAAATTTTAAGAATATGAAAATTCTTGGCATTGATACCTCTTGCGACGACACCTGCGTAGCTTTATTAGAAATTAGAAATTTGAAATTTGAAATTTTATCTAATGTTGTTTCGTCGCAAGTGAAACTCCACGCAAAATACGGCGGGGTTTATCCATTTTTGGCGAAAAGAGAGCATCAAAAAAATCTGCCAGCTGTATTTAAAAAAGCGACAAAAGAGATAGATGTTTTTAAAATTGACTTGGTTGGAGTTACTAGTGGGCCAGGTCTGGAGCCTTGTCTATGGCAAGGAGTAAATTTCGCCAAAGATTTGGCACAGAAGCTAAAATTACCGATTATTCCCGTCAACCACATTGAGGCTCACATACTTGCCAATTGGCTAAATACACAAATCAACACGAATAGGAACACGAATCTACACGAAAATTTATTTCCGGCAATTTGTTTAGTTGTTTCAGGAGGTCATACTCAACTCATCTTAATGAAAAATCATGGCCAGTACAAAATTTTGGGTGAGACAAGAGACGATGCCGCTGGCGAGTGCTTTGATAAAGTAGCCAGAATTTTAGGGTTAGGTTATCCCGGAGGCCCCATTATTTCAAAATTAGCTAAAAAAATAAATAATGGAAGTCCGACTTCCATTATTTTGCCGAGGCCGATGATTTATCAAAAAAATTATGATTTTAGTTTTTCTGGTTTAAAGACTGCGGTCTTGTATGATTTTAGAAGTCGTTCGTCAAAAATTAGGAAGTCAAAAGAATATATTCGGTCAATGTGCGCTGAAATTCAGCAGGCAACAATTGACGTTTTAATTAAAAAAACACTAAAAGCTGCCAAAGATTTCAAAGTAAAAAGTATAATTCTTGGCGGCGGCGTCGCCGCCAACGATGAATTGCGAAAACAATTTAGTCGGAAATTAAAGTCGAAGAAGATTCCTTCTTCTTCCCCTTCGCTATGGAGCTCGGTAATTGAAAATTGTAAATTGAATTTTTTGGTTCCACCAAAAAATTTATGTACTGACAACGCGGCAATGGTAGCAGTTACAGCTTATTTTCGTCGGGAAGAAGCTACGAAAAATTGGCAAAAAATCAAAGTTAATGCTAATTTAAAAATATAGATATGTTTGTAGAAAAAACTGATTCACAAATTGCAAAACTCATTAAAAAAGAAACAAGGCGCCAGGAAGAGACGCTGGATTTAATTGCTTCGGAAAATTATCCCTCAAGAGCAGTTCGAGAAGCTTTGAGTTCAATTTTTGTGGCGAAATATGCCGAAGGAAGGCCTTATAAAAGATACTATGCCGGTTTGGAATTTATTGATAAATTGGAGACTCTGGTTGAAGAGCGAGCAAGAAAAGTTTTTGGATTAGATTCTAAAGATTGGGCAGTTAATGTCCAACCCTATTCCGGGACGCCGGCCAATTATGCTGTCTGGCGGGGATTGCTCAAATTGGGAGACAAAATAATGAGTCTCTATTTACTCCATGGAGGTCATTTGAGTCATGGTTCTCCAGTTTCTTTGACAGGTAAAGATTTTCAGATCGTCCATTATTTTTTAGACAAAAATGGCTGGTTAGATTATGATGCCATTGAAGAGTTGGCAAAAAAAGAAAAACCAAATTTAATTATTGCTGGCTATTCTGCCTATCCGAGAAAGGTTGATTTTAAAAGATTTGGTGAAATTGCCAAAAAAGTTGGTGCTTATTTTGCGGCTGATATTGCTCACATTGCTGGACTAATTGCTGGTGGAGTTCATCCCAGTCCTTTTCCTTTTGCTGATGTTGTCACCACCACTACCCATAAAACTCTTAGAGGACCGAGAGGGGCAATTATTTTTTGCAAAAGAGCGTTGGAAAAGAAAATTTTTCCTACTGTCTTTCCCGGAAATCAAGGAGGTCCTCACGAACATACCATTTGTGCCATTGGGGTTGCTCTTAAAGAAGCAATGAGTCCAAAATTTAAAAAATATGCAAAACAGATTGTTAAGAATACAAAGGCATTGGCTGACCAATTGGAAAAATACGATTTTAAATTAATCTCTGGAGGCTCCGATAATCATTTGGTTCTGATTGATTTAAGAAATAAAAATATCACTGGAAAACCTGCCCAAGAACTTTTAGAAAAAGCAGGAATAGTAACAAATCGAAATACCATTCCTACTGATGAGCCCCAATCCCCCTTTGATCCTTTTGGAATAAGACTGGGAACGCCTGGTCTTACTACTCGGGGAATGAAAGAAAAAGAGCTCAGAAAAATTGCCTTTTGGATAAATGAAGTGATTTCCAATCCCAAATCTGTTTCCAAAATAAGAAAGGAAGTGAAAAAACTCTGCCAAAAATTCCCTCTTCCTTAATTTAAATGAAAGCTAAAATTTTAAATGGAAAAGAATTGTCAGAAAAAATTCTGGCTAAGCTCAAAAAAGAAGTAAAGAAATCTAAATTAAAACTAAGATTAGCAGTAATTCAGGTTGGGGAAAATTCGGTTTCTCAGGTTTTTATTAATCAAAAGAAAAAGGCCTGTGAAAAAACAGGCATTAATTTTAAGTTATTTAAATTTCCAGCCGAAATTGGACTAAGGGAATTAAAAAAAGAGACTGAGAAAATTGTTAAAAGCAAGGTTACTTCAGGAGTAATTATTCAGCTCCCTTTACCAAAAAAATTTTTAGCGGAAGAGTTTTTAAATTTAATTCCTGAAGGAAAAGACATTGATGTTTTATCTGAGAAGAGTTTGGGAAAATTTTATCAAGGGTGTCTCAAAATTTTACCCCCCACTGTCAGTGGAATTTTAAAGCTTTTGAAAAGTTACAAAATTGGGTCAATCGGAAAAAATGTTGTCATCGTTGGAGCAGGAAGATTGGTTGGTTTTCCTTTAGCCACCCAACTTCTAAAAGAAAAAGCTACCCTTTCAGTGTTAAACGAATGGACCCGAGATGCCCCTTCTTTCACTAAAAAAGCTGATATTTTAATTTCCGGCGTTGGTAAACCAAATTTAATCAAAGGCAATGTGGTTAAAAAAGGGGTAGTAGTGATTGATGCCGGGACAAGTATAAAAAAAGGGAAGTTGGTGGGCGATGTAGATTTTAAATCGGTTTCAAAAAAAGCAAGCTATATCACCCCGGTTCCCGGAGGCGTAGGGCCCCTAACCGTCGCCTGCTTATTAGAAAATTTAGCGATGCTTAATAAGAAAAAATGAATATAGATTTTTTTCTTTTTCGAGCAATAAACCATTTCGCCGGGAATTCGCCTATTTTAGATAAATTAGCGATTTTTTTTGGTCAATATCTCGGCTATGTTTTAATTTTTATTCTTTCGCTCTTTTTAATAAGAAATTTCAAAAAATACCGCTTATTAATAATTCAGGCCTTAATAGCTGCGATTCTTTCTCGTTTAGTGCTCGTCAATATTATTCGTTGGCTTTGGCCAAGACCCAGACCTTTTATTGAAAGTCAGGTTAATTTGCTTTTGTCCCACGAACCAACCAGCTCCTTTCCATCCGGCCACGCTGCTTTGTTTTTTGCGATTGCCACTGTCGTTTATTTTTACAATAAAAAAGCCGGCATTTTATTTTTTTTAGCCAGTTTTTTAATTTCTATTTCAAGAGTTTTTGCGGGCATTCATTGGCCAACGGACATCTTCGTCGGCGCTCTTGTCGGAATCTTTTCTGCCTGGTTAATTATGAAAATTTTTAAAAATAAAATTTAATTAAGGTATTAGTTTACATACCCGAGCGAGACGAAGCCGAGCGAAGCGTGAAGATGAAGATTTATTTTCATCGCCTACGCAAAAAAATCCGCGATCGCGGATTTTTTGATTTGTGCCGGGAGAGGGAGTCCAACCCTCACGAGCTTTTGGCTCAATGGATTTTGAATCCATCGCGTCTTGCAGTTCCGCCACCCCGGCGTATTCCCCTTATTTTATCAGATTTTCACTTATTTTCAATATAATTACATTCTTTATTCGAGCACTTTATTTGTTTTCTTTTTGTCTCGATTAGTAATGATTTACATTTTTCGCATTTTTCTCCGGTTGGTCTATCCCACAAAGCAAAATCGCATTTCGGCCAATTTGAACAGCCGTAAAAAATTTTTCTTTTTTTAGTTCTTTTTTCAACTATTTTTCCCTTTTTACATTTTGGGCATTTAATTCCTAAGGTATTTTCTTCTAATGATTCGGTATATCTACATTTTGGAAATTTAGAGCAGGCATAAAATTTTCCATATTTTCCAAGCCGGATTAAAAGGGGAGCGCCGCATTTTGGACAAGTTTTTTCAGTTGGCTTTTCAGTGATGTCCTTTTTGGAAACCTCCTGATATTTCTTCTGAAGGTTTTCTTCAAAAGGTTCATAAAATTCTCTAATGACTGGCGTCCATTTTCTTTTACCTTCGGCAATCTTATCTAAATTCTCTTCCATTTCAGCAGTAAACCCAATATCAACGATTTCAGGAAAATGATTTACCAAAAGGTCATTAACCACCGTTCCTATCTCAGTTGGCCGGAATCTTTTTTGTTCATCTTTCTCAATATAATTTCTCTCTTGAATCGTTGATAAAATCGGAGCATAGGTTGAAGGTCGACCAATTCCATTTTCTTCCAAAACCTTAATTAAGGTAGCCTCAGTGTATCTTGCCGGCGGCTGAGTGAAATGTTGAGAAGGAATCAATTTAATTAATTTCAACATTTCCTCTTTCTCCAGAGGTGGCAGTTCATTTTCTTCATATTTAATCGGATAGACCTTTAAGAATCCATCAAATTTTAAAATTTGACCAGTAGCTCGAAAGGTATAATTCTTAGCTTGAATATCAACTGTGGTTGAATCAAAAATAGCTTGGGCCATCTGGCAGGCAATAAATCTCCGCCAGATAAGGTCGTAAAGCTTAAATTGATTATTTTCAAGTTTTGATTTTAAGATTTCAGGAGTTCTATCAGGATAAGTGGGTCTAATTGCTTCATGAGCTTCCTGAACCCTTCCTTTAGCTTTATATTTTCTTAAAAATCCTGCCCAATAATTTTTACCATATTCATTAACAATAAATTTTTTAGCAGCAAATAAGGATAAATCAGAGAGATTTAAAGAATCCGTTCTATGGTAAGTGATTTTTCCAGTTTCATAAAGTTGCTGAGCAATCCGCATTGTAAATTTCGCCGGCCATTTAAATCTTCGCCAAGCCTCTTGTTGTAACATGCTAGTCGTGAAAGGCGGTAGGGGGTTCCTTTTTATTTCTTTTTTTTCGATTTTTTCCACCCGGTATTCCGCATCCTTTAAATCTTTAACAATTTTTTCTGCTTCCTCTTTTGTCTTAATTCCCAACTTCGGAATAACTTTATCATCCTTTTTCACTAATTTTGCCCAAAATGATTTATTATCTGTGTTAATCTGTTTCTTATCTGTGTGAATCTGTGATTGCAGCAAAGCTGCAATTTCCCAGTATTCCTGAGGAACGAAGTTCTGAATTTCTCTTTCCCTTTCACAGACCAACCTTACGGCTACTGATTGAACTCTTCCGGCAGATAATCCTCGAGCTACTTTTTTCCATAAAAAGGGAGATAATTTGTAACCAACAATTCTGTCTAAGACTCTTCTCGTTTGTTGGGCGTCAACCAAATTCATATCAATTTTTCTTGGATTCTTTAGTGCTTCTTCAATTGCTGATTTTGTAATTTCATGAAAAACAATTCTTTGATAAGGTTTTTTATCGTCTAAATCCAAAATTTGAGTCAGATGCCAGGCAATGGCTTCGCCTTCTCGATCCTGGTCACAGGCCAAAATAACGGTTTCAGCTTTTTCTAATTCCTTTTTTAGGAGTGTAATTATTTTTCTTGATTTGGTGGGAATAATGTATTTAGGCCTAAAATCATTTTCTACATCAACGCCAAGTTTGCTTTTCGGCAAATCCCGAACATGGCCGTAAGAAGCAAGAGCCCGATATTTTGGGCCTAAAAACCGAGAAATTGTCTTAGATTTTGTTGGTGACTCAACGATAATTAATTGCATAAATGTTTCCTCCCAAGTTTCTTACCTTACCTTTTATTTCTAAAATTGCAAGGCTGCTGGCGATACTGGCAGCTGACAATTTTGTTTTCTCAATAATTTTGTCAACATATAAAGCCTCTTCTTCCAGGGCTTTTAAAATCAAATTTTCTTCAAGAGTTTCACCAATTATTCTTTTTTGGTAAACCTGCCTGCCGGCAGGCAGGTTTAATTCTTTCAAAATGTCATTGGCATTTTCTATCAGCTTCGCCACTTCATGTTTAATTAAATAATGACAACCTTTTGAATTTAAAGAATGGATTGGTCCGGGAATAGCAAAGACTAATCTTTGCTGTTTTTTGGCCCATTCGGCTGTAATTAAAGCCCCAGATTTTTCTTTCGCCTCTACTACTAAAACTCCTAAAGACAATCCAGAAATTATTCGATTTCTTTGAGGAAAAGTGAATTGAGTTCCTCTTGTTCCCGGTGGATATTCCGAAATTAAAGCTCCCCCTGTTTCTAAAATTTTCCTCGTCAAATTTAAATTCGACTGAGGATAAATACTTCTTTCATCAATTCCTGTTCCCAAAACCGCAATTGTTCTTTTTCTTCTTTCAACTGTGGCGGTATGAGCGAAAGTATCAATTCCCGGAGCTAAACCCGAAACAATAGTTAATCCCGCTTCTGCCAAGTCCCCAGCAATTTCCAAAACCACCTGTTTTCCGTAAGAAGAAAACATTCTAGTTCCCACCACTCCAAAACATTTTTCATCAGGATTGAGTTCCCCTCTGTAATAAAGAACTTCTGGCGGATTCTTAATTTCTTTTAAAAGTTTTGGATAATTTTTATCTTTTACACTAATAGTTTTTATTTCCGACATTTTTTAAGTTTAACATTTTGCTTTTAATTTTTCTATCGCTTCAGACAGTATCTGGCAATATAAATTTAAGCCTACTTGATTAATATTTCCTGATTGTTCTTTGCCTAAAATGTTTCCGGCGCCGCGGATTTCTAAATCTTTTAGGGCGATTTTGTATCCAGAGCCCAGAGCTTCAGCTTCTTTGAGAGCATCTAATCTCATTTTAGCCCGCCAAAATTTTCCTTCGGAAAACTTATGCGGGTAAACTTTTTCTGAAAGACTCTGACCACTTGCCCGCTTAAATTTTTCGTCAGAAAATTTTGGTGGGTATAAAAAATAGGCAAAAGCCTGAATATGGGAACGACCAATTCTACCCCTGATTTGATAAGCTTCAGATAGGCCCAATCTCGTTGAGTCAGCCACGATTAAAGTATTTACATTGGGGAAATCTAAACCATTTTCAATTATTGTTGTTGCCACTAAAACATCAATTTTTTTGTTCTGAAAATTAGTCATTACATTAACTAACTCTTTCTCTCCCAATCTTCCATGAGCTATCCCAAATTTAGCATGGGGAACTAAATTTTCTAAGAATTTCTTTGTCGTTCCAATTGTTTCTACCCGATTATGTAAATAATAAACTTGACCGCCTCGAGAGATTTCATTCTCAATTGCTTTTTTAATAATTTTTTCATTAAATGGCAAAATAAAAGTTTTAATTGATAATCTACCTACTGGCGGAGTTTGAATTAAACTAATATCTTTCAGAGAAGATAAGGCCAAATAAAGAGTCCTCGGAATAGGGGTGGCAGAAAGGGATAAGACATCAAGAGAAGCTCTTATCTTTTTCAATTTTTCTTTTTGCCTAACTCCGAATCTCTGCTCGTCGTCAATTATTAATAGCCCCAGATTTTTAAATTCGACATCGTTTGATAAGATGCGATGAGTACCAATAACAATATCTATTTGGCCTTGCTTTAAATTCTCGACGATTTCTTTTTGCTCTTTCTTCGATTGGAGCCTGGATAATAAAACAGTTTTAATTGGTAAATCATTTAACCTCTCTTTGAAATTCTGAAAATGCTGATTAGCCAGAATGGTAGTTGGGCAAATCATCGCTACCTGGTGACCAGATTTCACTGCTTTTACAATTACCCTTAAAGCCACCTCCGTTTTGCCAAACCCAACGTCACCACAGACAATTCTATCCATTGGCTCTTCTTTTTCTAGGTCTCTTTTAATGTTTTCAATCGTCTCAATTTGGTCTGGAGTTTCTTCATATGGGAAGCTGGAAGCGAGTTTCAAATCTATTTCGTCTTCCGGTAAATAGGGCGGTCGAGAGGTAATTTCTCTTTTGGCATAAATTTCCAAAAGCTCCTTTGCTATTTTTTCTGCCTCTTCTTTAATTTTTCTTTTTGTCCTTTGCCAAATCGCCGACCCTAATCTGGAAATCTTTGGCTCAACAAAACCGATGTATCTTGACAGTTTTCTTTCTAAACCAATCGGCACATATAATTTGTCGCCAGCCGCATATTCCAATTGATAATATTGTTGATCTTCAATTGTTGATTGCTGATTGTATATACCTATCCCGTGATCAAGATGAACTAAGTAGTCTCCGGTTTTTAGTCCTTTCAAGTCGGAAAATAATTTTTGGGATTTTAATTTCTTTTTTAAAATTTCTTTTGCTGCTTTCTCATTTTCAATTTCAATCGGTAGTTTTTCGATACTTTCAATTTTATTTCCAAAAAATTCGAGACGGATTGCCGAATTTAGGTTGGTAGGGAAAACATCAATAACTCCTCCTCGTTGAGCAAATTCTCCAGGCTCTGAAACTTGAAGGACTTTTTCATATCCCATCTCATCCAATTTCCTTAAAAATTGAGAAAAATTGTAATTTTGATTTCTCTGGCAGTAGAAAGTATTATCTTCAAAAAAAGATTGAGTTTTTCTCGCTTCTAAAATTTTATTTAGATTTTTCTCAAACCAAAAGTTCCCCTTTTCCAAAAAATAGGGGGTAATACTACAAATCAAAACGTTACCCAACTGGCTTGACAAATCCATTATATTAAATTATAATATAAATATTACCTACCTTCCGGCCTATCTGCGGGTGGCTTAACTGAGTATATAACTTTGTTATGTGCTCGGGGATGGATTCTAAGTGATCCCTCCTTAAAACTTAGTGCCTTATGCTATAGATTAAAACTTTTGTTTTAAATCTATAACGCTCGCAGGTAGACCGGAGGGCAAAATACGATATAAAGGAGGGTGAAATGGGGCTATCGAATCTATCAGATAAGGAAAACCAACAAATAAAAGAGGCGGTAAAGGCAATAATGGAAAATGAAGAAGTGGAAAGGGTGCTCGGAGAAACTTTAGATCCTTATAAAATTGCCGAACTCTTAGGAACTATTGCATATGACCAAAAAACTGCGGTCCCCCTTCCGGGAGCATTCGATATTCCGATAAGGGGTGGAAATAGCTGCCGTCAAGAAGGGATATACCTCAATATTCGTCCGAAATATAAATGTGTTGGAATTTATATTACCCTTGGCGGAGAGACTATTAATAGTGCCGAGATTGATAGAGTCAATAGGGTACAGATATGGAAAGTTGGCGGGGAGGTTACTGGTATTAAGTTTATAAGGGAAGTAGGTGAAGAGCAACATTATTTAGCCATTACAACAAGAGGTAATTTCTTTATGGCAATAAATACACCTTTAAAATGAGAGTAAATTTAAGTCGTAAATGAACCGAGGCGTAAAGCTCTCCCGCCTCGGCTTTTTCATTTGTTGTAAATATTCATTGCTCTTTCTACTCCTTCTGTTATTGCCATCTCAATTGCCTTAACTGTTTTTTTGACCAATTCCTTAACTATTTTTTCTTCTTCCTTATTAAGTTTTTGAAGAACAAATTTTTCTACATTTTTTGGTTTTCCAGTTCTGGGTTGAATACCTGCTCTAAATCTAACAAAATTCTTATTTTTTAATTCTTTAATTATAGACTTTATTCCTTTGTGGCCAGCCGCGCCTCGATTTTTGGCAATTCGGATTTCGCCAAGAAGGATATCAATGTCGTCATGTATCACTACGCGACCCGGCGGCGTAATTTTGTAAAAATCGATTAATGGCTTTACGGATTTTCCGGAAAGATTCATAAAAGTTTGGGGTTTTGCCAAAAGGATTTTTTCTCCACCTAAAATTCCTTCGGAGATTTCGGCATTGAATTTTTTTGCAAATTTAAATCTTGAGAAATTATTTTCTTTTAAAAATTCATCGACAACTTGAAAACCAATATTGTGGCGAGTTTCTTGATATTTCCTCCCTGGATTGCCGAGGCCAACAATTAAATGCATAAAATTTCTAATTAACCTAATTTCTAATCAATGACTAATGCCCAATGACCAAATGCCCAAAAAATTTAGACATTAGACATTTAAGAATTGGGATTTGATTAGACATTAGAAATTAGTCATTAGTCATTTTTATTATATCATTTCTCTTGCCAAACCAAAAAATCTTGTGGTATAATGGAATAATCTATGAGAAATTTTTTTGTTTTTATCTGGGAAATCGTAAAAATAGTAATTATTGCGTTAATAATAGTAGTCCCTATTCGCTATTTTATCTTTCAGCCATTTTTTGTTAGGGGTCAGTCGATGGAGCCAAATTTTGCCGACGGCGATTATTTAATTGTTGATGAAATCTCTTATCGATTTGGGAGCCCCCAAAGAGGAGAAGTGGTGGTTTTTAAATACCCTGGAAATCCTTCCCAGCGCTATATCAAAAGAATCATTGGTCTTCCCGGAGAGACGGTGGAGATTGAAGATAGCAAGGTGATAATTTTTAATGAGAATGGAACTCAAATTTTAAATGAAACAAACTATCTTCCTTCATTTACTCCGACTCCCGGAGATATCCGAGTAACTTTGACTGAAAATAATTACTTTGTTTTAGGAGATAATCGAGTTTCTTCTTCCGATTCGAGGAGCTGGGGTCCATTACCCCAAGAAGATATTATTGGTCGAGTAATTTTTAGAGCCTGGCCCTTTGGTGCCTTATCTAAATTTGGAATTCCTGCCTATGAGTAATTCTTGGACCCCTTTAGAAAAGGTGTCCAACCGCCAAAAATGAAAAAACTAAAATTTCAAAGCCCTACGGGCATGCACGATATCCTGCCAGAAGAAGAGAAATATTTCCAAAAAATTTATGAGGTCTGTAAAGGCATTGCTGATTTTTATCAATTTCAAAAGATTGAAACTCCAATTTTAGAGGAAACAGAACTCTTCTCAAAAGGAACGGGATTGACCACTGACATCGTTCAAAAACAAATATATAGCCTCCGAACTAAAGGGGGTGATTATTTAACTTTGCGACCCGAATTTACACCGGGTATAGTTAGGGCTTATATTGAACACGGAATGTTTAATTTGCCTCAGCCAGTTAAACTCTGGTATTTCGGCCCCACTTTTCGATATGAAAAGCCCCAAGCCGGCAGGTTTCGTCAGTTTTGGCAATTTGGCTTTGATGTTTTTGGCGAGGAGAGTTCAGTGATTGATGCCCAAATTATCCAGATTTTTTACAATATTTTAAAAGAGTTAAAATTAAAAAATTTAATTGTTGAAATAAATAGTATCGGAGATGGTCAGTGCCGTCCCTATTATAAAAAACTTTTGCTCAGTTATTTTAAGTCAAGAGAGGTTTCTCTTTGCGCTGATTGTCGGCGTAGGTTGCGAGAGAATCCTTTAAGAGTTTTAGATTGTAAGGAAGAAAAGTGTCAGAGAATAGTTAGCCAAGCTCCTCAAATGGTTGACCACCTTTGCGACGAATGCAAAGCCCATTTTAAAGAAGTTTTGGAATTTTTAGACGAAATTGAGTTACCCTATCGTCTAAACCCTTATTTGGTTAGGGGATTAGATTATTATACTAAAACTGTTTTTGAGATATATGAGGAATCAACTGAAGGCCGAACCCAGGGGGCTTTAACTGGAGGAGGAAGATACGATACTCTAGTTAAACTTTTGGGTGGGAAGGATACCCCAACGGTAGGCGCATCAGCCGGAATAGAAAGGATAATAGCTGCGATAAAAACTAAAGCCATAAGACTTCCCCAAGAGTCCCGACCAAAAATCTTTTTAGCCCAACTTGGAACTTTAGCCAAAAGAAAAAGTTTAAGACTTTTGGAAGATTTTAGAAAAGCTAAAATTCAGGTTGCCGAATCCTTTGGTAGGGATTCTTTAAAAGCCCAAATGGCTAGAGCCGATAAAATCGAGGTAAGTCATACCCTAATTTTAGGGCAAAAAGAAACTCTGGAAGGGACGATTATTATTAGAGATATGGCGACAGGGGGACAAGAGATAGTGAAACTGGATAAGATAATAAGGGAGATGAAAAAGCGGTTAAAAAAATGACTAATGACTAAATGACCAAAACTTTCGACATTAGACATTTAAGCATTAGACATTTTATTAGAAATTGGGAATTTGAAATTAGAAATTTCAATTATGGACTGTCTTTTTTGTAAAATCGCAAATAAAGAAACACCAACTGAAATCGTTTACGAAAACGATAAAGTCGTCGCCTTTAAAGATACTCATCCCAAAGCCCCTATTCACTTTCTAATTGTTCCCAAAAAACATATTACTTCAGTAGACCATCTGGAATTTCAAGATAAAGAATTAGCGGGGGAGTTAATTTTAGCTGCTCAAAAGATAGCCAAAGGAAAAAAATTAAACGGTTATAAATTAATAATTAATGTTGGTCGTCCTGCCGGCCAGGTGATTGACCATCTGCATTTACATTTGCTTAGTGGGAAACCCACCCAATTACCATAATATATGCCATTGGAAATTAAAAAACAGGAAAGAGAGTCAAGCCAGTCTTTGATTTTCCGTTTTACCAAAGCTATTAAGCAAAGCGGTATTTTGCGTCGGGCAAAAAAGATTAGATTTAAAATAAAAGAAAAATCGAGAGATATGAAGAAAAAAGGAGCTCTGAGAAGGGAAGAGATGAAAAAAGAATACGAGAGATTGAAAAAAATAGGAAAGTTAAAGTAATAATATGGCTCTCAAAGGCAACATTCGAGAGAACTTAAAAGAAGCTGTGAAGAACAGAGAAGAGTTAAAGTCCTCGGTTTTACGATTGCTTTTGGCCGCTATTTTCAATAAAGAAAAGGAAAAAAGATATAAATTAAGCAAGGAAAAACCGGAGTTAAGTGGGGAAGAGTTAGAAGAAAAGAGCCAACTAAATGATGAAGAAGTAATTGAAGTAATCTCCTCGGAAGTTAAAAAAAGAAAAGAATCGATTTTAGAATTTGAAAAAGGCAAAAGGGAAGATTTGGTAGAAAAAGAAAAGAAAGAATTAGATATTCTTCAAAAATATCTCCCAGAACAACTTTCAGAGGAAGAACTTCAAAAATTAGCTAAAGAAGCGATCGAAAAAGTTGGAGCCAAGGAGCTAAAAGATATGGGTAAAATCATGGCAGAATTAATGCCTCAAGTCAAAGGCAAAGCCGACGGCAGTTTGGTAAGCAAAATCGTTAAAGACTTATTAATTCCCAAAACTGAATAAAATTAACAAGGCACACTTTTTCTAGAATTTAGATTGAACAATTATGATTGAAATTAATAATTTGACAACCGCGGTTGTTGATGAGGATTTTTTGAAGAAAACTGCTAAAATAGTTACATATGGAGAAAAGAAAAAAGCAATCGAATTATCAATTGCTTTGGTTGGACAGGGAAGGATAAGGGAGTTAAATAAGAGATACAGGGGGAAAAACAGGGTAACCGATGTTCTTTCTTTCTCATATGATGGCTCGGGAGATATAGTTATTTGTTTGGGAGAGGTTAAAAAAAATGCCAAAAGGTTTGGCACAACATTCAAAAAAGAATTAGCTATTTGTTTAATCCATGGAATTTTACATCTTTTAGGGTATGACCACGAAAAAGAAGCTAAAGAAGTCGAAGAAACTAAAGCTTCTTCTTCAGCCACCGAGCGAGTGAAGCGAAGCAAAGGTGAAAAAGAAGGAACCTTCTTTGACTCCGCTGCGGCTCGGGTAATGGAAGAAAAACAAAATTATTATTTTAAAATATGCCAAGGGGTAATATCATAACTGGTTTAGACATTGGGACAAGTGCCATAAAATTTTTAACAGCTGTAAAAAAATCTGGAGAATCAGAGCTGGAGGTTTTGTCTCTGACTCAGGAACCGGCTGCCGGAATTAGAAAGGGAGTGGTGATTGACCCTGGGGAGGTCTCCAATATTTTGCAAAATATCTTAGAGAGAGTGAAAGCCGAAACCAACCAGAGAATCGATTCAGTTTATCTTAATGTTGGAGGGAGCCATATATTTTCAACTCCGTCTCGGGGATTAGTTTCTGTCTCTCGGGCCGACCGAAAAATTTCTGAAGAAGATGTCGATCGAGTTTTACAGGCGGCCCGGGCATTTTCCCTGCCCTCGAATAAAGAAATTTTTGATATTTCCCCCAGAGAATTTATTGTCGATGGCCAATCGGGGATAAAAGAAGTTTTGGGTTTACAAGGAGTGAGATTAGAAGCCGAAGTTTTGGCTTTGGGAGGCTTCGCTCCTTATTTAAAAAATTTGACCCAGGCAGTTTTAAACTCGGGACTGCAAATTTTAGATATGATTCCCTCGCCAATAGCCAGTGCCGGGTCTTGTCTTAGTCCTCGACAAAAAGAATTGGGAGTAGCCCTCTTAGATATCGGCGCCGGAACCTCAGGTCTGGCTGTTTTTGAAGAAGGAGATTTAATCCATTTAGCTGTTTTGCCAATCGGCTCAGCCAACATTACTAATGACATTGCCATTGGTTTAAAAACAGACATAGATGTTGCTGAAAGAATAAAAATCGAATATGGCTTCTGCCGTATCTTCCCTAATCAATCTCTCCGGAAAAAAGAAAAAATTGAAATTGGCGAAGAGGAACCTTTAGTTTTTTCCAAAAAACAGCTAGCGGACATTATTGAGGCGAGAGTTTCAGAAATTTTTGACCAGGTTAATAAAGAATTAAAGAAAATCTCTCGGGAAAAACTTTTACCAGCTGGTGTAGTTCTGACTGGAGGAGGGTCAAAGTTACCAAAAATAGTAGATTTTGCTAAAAAAGAATTGAAATTATCTTGTCGGATAGGAAAACCTCAGGGTTTTCTCAACTTTGAAAAAGACCCGAGTTTATCCACCGTTTGCGGATTAGTTTTGGAAGGAGTTGACCTGGAGACTGAGAAAGGAACAGCTACTTTTCAAACTTTTGGAAAGGGGATTGGTAATAAAATAAAAAGATTATTCAAAATCTTCATACCGTAATATGAATACAAAAATTAAAGTGGTAGGAGTAGGAGGCTCGGGTGGAAATGCTGTTTTGAGGATGAAGAAATGTAAAATTGAAGGAGTGGAATTGGTTGCTATAAACGCCGATGCCCAGGATTTAAAAAAAACCAAAGCCGATTTACAAGTGAGAATTGGTCAAAAAATAACTCAAGGTTTAGGCACAGGGATGAATCCCGAAATTGGAAGGCGGGCAGCTGAAGAACAGAGGGGAGAAATCGAAGAAGCTTTAAAAGGCTCGGATATGATTTTTGTTACTTGTGGTTTGGGTGGTGGCTGCGGAACTGGAGCTTCGCCAGTGGTAGCTGAAATTGCCAAAAACTTAGGAGCCCTGACGGTGGCAGTGGTTACTAAGCCTTTTTCTTTTGAAGGAAAGACCCGGACGAAATTTGCCGAAAACGGATTGAGAAGACTTAAAGAAAAAGTTGATAGCTTAATTGCAATTTCAAATGATAAATTATTAGAAATTTTAGACCCAAATACTACCATTCTGAATGCTTTCTGGGTTTGTGATGATATTTTAAGAGAAGCAGTTAAAGGAATTTCCGATTTGATAATGCTTCCCGGCATTATTAATGTTAATTTTGCCGATGTCAAAACTATCCTTCAGAATTCCGGGACTGCTTTATTCGGGACAGGAAGAGCCTGTGGAGAGAAGAGAGCTGAAACAGCTGCGCTAATCGCTACCAGCTCTCCCTTACTTGACATTTCCTGCCGAGGAGCAAAAGGAATTTTATTCAATGTCTCAGGGGGTAAAGATATTTCTCTTTCTGAAATTGATGAGGTTGCCAAAGTCATCTGCCAGGAAATTAACCCCGAAGCTAAAGTGATTTTTGGAGCGGTTCAGGGCGAGAAACTAAAGAAAGGAGAAATAAAAGTAACGGTAATTGCCACTGGTTTCTAGCTTGTGGATAAGTCCAGATTTTAATCGGATTTGGCCCCAGTTTGACGGGGTTTTTTGTTGAGTTAGAATAGAGTAACCTTCTCTATTTCTAAAAGAGATTTTTTAATCGCCATGGTCAAAAACAAAATCACTAAAGTTCAAAAGCGAGATGGTTTAATTGTTGAATTTGACCAAACTCCGATTTCCGATGCCATTTTCAAAGCTCTGACTGCTACCGGTCAAGGTGATGGAAAAAGAACAAAAAAACTTTCTGATAAAGTTGTCCAAATCTTAAATCGAAGATTCAAAACAGGGGAAATTCCTCAGGTAGAACAAATTCAAGACATTGTTGAAGAAGTTTTAATTTTAGAGGGATTAGTCAAAACTGCCAAGGCCTATATTTTGTACCGAGAGCAAAGAAGAAAGATTAGAGAGGCAGTGAAAGTTTCCGAAGAGGCGGTTGAGAGAATTGACCAATATTTGGAAAAACTTGACTGGGAAGTTCAGGAGAATGCTAACATGGCTTTTTCCTTGCAGGGACTTAATCATTATGGCGTTTCTTATATTGTTAAAAATTATTGGTTAAACAAAATCTATCCAAAAGAAATCAGAGAAGCCAATGAATCCGGAGATTTTCACATTCATAATTTAGATACCCTTGGTCCGTACTGTGCCGGGTGGGATTTATATGACCTTTTATTAAAAGGTTTTGGTGGAGTGCCAGGAAAAGTTGAATCAAAACCGGCAAAACATTTTCGCTCTGCTTTAGGTCA